>JALZVB010000058.1 GCA_023300835.1 Saprospiraceae bacterium
AATCAATAACAGCTTTGATATTGTCAAATGATCCTGAATAGCTGAACTCTGCTCCCAGGGTTTCTCCAGTTCCCACTATAGATTCTGTCTCCCATAATTCAGTTGTGATTTCAAATAATGTAGGTAGATTACTATCATAATTATACCTGACAAGATTCTTAAGGTTTTTGACATAAAAATCTACCCTGATCTCATGTGGACCTTGATGAAAATTTGTACCTAAATTAAACTGTAGAGATGATTGCGGTTTCAGTATTTGTGTAGAAGGTACCCATAGATCATTAGGAAAACCTACAGTGCTAGTACTTAAAACATGTAGGGGTTGTGACATGCGATCTATGGCAAAATCAATGTGCAATGACTTACTCAATATTTTCCGATAACTAAAATTGGCTTGCCATATATTGAAATTAGCGTTATCTCCAAATAATAAATCTTCAGATCTGAAGTGTCCTAGATTAATGCCTAGTTTTATTACATTACTTTTTCCTATTGTTACCTGATCATTAAAAGATATGGATAGGTCTTCACTTTTGTAATAATTATCTAACTCGTCTTCAATGAAATCTTCAACAAGTCCCGTTTCTGGACTTTCTTGTACGTTACCTGTTTCCAAGAAAAAGAAACCTGGGCTATAATTTTTTCTTGATAAGCTGAGACCTCCAGTTATGTGATGATTAGCATTGGGGTAATAATCTAGGGTATGACTAAATGTGTAGTCGCCTATGGTTGACAGAAAATTAGTGTAAGTATAATCTTGATTAAAGTCGTCATAAAACAGGTGTTCTGTATATTCGTCATCATATGAGTAACTACTGAATTCAAACCCTGAAAAAGATATCTGGGTATTGGAAAATAGCTTGTTGTTGTAAATGTGATTCCACCTAAGACCTGCCAATGTATTACCCCAATCATATTCAAAATACGTTAAATCACTATAAAAATAATCTTCATCTTCATATACTTCCTCATCTTCGTTGCTATAGAAATCTGAGCCTTTATAACCACTTAGATATATTCTATTATTAGAATTGATAATAGCATGGGCCTTGATATAAATATCTCTAAAATAATGATTTGTATATCCGAAGAAACCTTCTTCTTTCTTATTCCGAGATATAGATTTTATAATAGGATCTAAAAAGGTCCTTCTTAGATTAACGGAAACTCCAACTTTATCTTTGACAATGGGCCCTTCAATGTTATAATTAGCAGCGATAGAACTTAATGAGACTCTTGAGTTCCAGGATTTAAGATTGCCATCTTTCATTTTCATATCTACAACTCCAGATAATCGTCCTGTATGTTGTGCATCAAATCCACTAGAAGTAAACTCTGCCTTTCTTATAAGGTCTGTATTAAATATAGAAAATAGTCCAAATGAGTGCGAAGGATTATATACAGTAATACGATCTAATAAATATAAATTGTGATCTGGCTGGCCACCGCGTACATGTAATCCACCTAGTCCATCTGGCCCAGTTGTTACACCGGCTTGTGTATATAGATATTGCATGATGTCTGGTTCACCACCGGTTGCAGTTATAGTTTTTATTTCTGAACCTAAGATATTGTGGCCTGTTATGACTTGTTGGTCAGGCGAATCAATATTAGAAGTGATGATGACTGTCTCTAGACTTTCATCAGGCACCATATTTATTAACATCGACTTGTTGACTTGACTTGATTGTATTTTATCAAGGGAGGTTTCTTTATAACCTATGTATGTACAACTGAGGTTTTCTGATCCAAGCGGAATTTTAAAGCTAAAAAAACCTTCTTCATTAGAATGAATACCTCTAAATGTACGGGTATCGTAAATATGTGCGCCTATAAGTTTTTCGCCAGTTTTACTATCTATGATGTAGCCATATATCTGAGCATACTTAGTAAGGACGATAATATTATCGGTAATGGAGAATTCAACTTCTGTATCTGTAAGAATTTTATGTAGTGCAGATCGCAATGAAAGCGCATTGTCCGAGATAGTTAGTTGCCGGTTTTCAAAAAAGGATTGATTGAATGTTATTTCTTTGTCAAAATGGCTGGCGAGGTCAAGAAGAATATCACTGATGTTAGTTTCTGTATAATCCAGATCAATCGTTTGCTGACTGAAACTAAAAAGTGGAAATAAGAAAGCTAGAAGTATTAACTTCGACTTACTGGCAGACGCCATTTTTGAGTAGGTAGACATTGTTTTCAATGGGAACTAGATTTGCTTCCAATGATAATGATATCTTTTCTAATACAGCTTCAATTTGAGAGTTATTTGAAATCATTGATACTTTACAAGCGGCTAGGTTTGCCTTTTCTATTTGTAATTCGACATTATAAAGGATTTTTATTTCCTCAACTATTTCACCTAATGGCTTACTTCTAAATACAATCTTGTTAGTAGACCAGTTGTTAAAATTCTGAGTCTCAAGCTTTTTAAGATTAAGGTTTGACGTAGCATAATCATGTATACCGATTTGATCTTCAACCAGTATGAGTTTTGAATCGGGATCAGTCGCGTTAGATTTTGAAACCTTTACTTTACCAGATACTACAGCCACTTGACATGAAGTTGGTGTTTCTTTGACATTGAATTTTGTTCCTAGAACGGTAATAGTGGTTCGTTCTGTAGATATTTCAAATGGGCTTGTTTTGTCAGACTTTACATCAAAGAACGCTTCACCTTTTAGTATAACGTTTCTATTATTCTTATTGAACCCTTTCGAAAGCGCTAGAGAGCTGTTTTTATTCAGATTAACATTACTACCATCAGCTAAAGTAACGGCGAGAATAGCATCCGTAGTTGACCATTGCGATACTTCATTATTACCGTACCACCATAACGATGCCCCTACAAGAACAATAAACATAGCTGCAATTCTTAAAAAGCTAAAAGTTGGCTTCAGGTTTCTTTCAATCGGTTGTTGTGCAGAAGTAACACTTATTTTTTGTTTTACTTTTTTCAGATCTTGCGCAGTATCAACACTTATGTTATTCATGTCATTACTTAAGAACCAAGCATCTTCTATTTCCATGCGTAGTAAAGCATTCTCTTGAGAAAGATCAGTATACGCATTCAGAGCTGTTTGCTCCGGTAGGGTAATCTCAGATTTGAGAGACCGATAAATTAATGCTATAAACTCGTCATTTGTCATGCTAGGTGTTAACGCTTATATACTGAGTATCTTAACTCATGGTTTCCCCCTATAGGGAGGTAAATAAAATTGATAATATTGAAACAAATCCTGCTTCTTTTAGTCCCACCCTCAATGTTTTGAGGGCTTTAGTCATTTGGTTTTCAATTGTTTTTGTTGATATACTTAATTTTTCTGCTATTTCTTTGTGACTGAGATGTTTCTGACGACTCAACTTATAGACGCGTCTACAAGCATCTGGTAACTTATGTATAATGTCATCTACTTTTTTCTGA
>JALZVB010000059.1 GCA_023300835.1 Saprospiraceae bacterium
ATCACTCTGAAGATAGTAATGTACTGATTATCAACACTTGCGGCTTTATAGATAAGGCTAAACAAGAATCGATTGATACGATATTAGAGGGATCTTCTCTCAAACGAAGTGGTCATATAGAAAAGCTATATGTAACGGGTTGTCTATCAGAGAGATACAAGCAAAGTCTAGAAGAAGAAATTCCAGAAGTAGATGCTTATTTCGGTACATTAGAGTTGCCAGCACTACTCAATAAGCTCAATGCGGACTACAAACATGATCTCATAGGCGAAAGGTGGACAACAACGCCTGATCACTATGCATACATGAAAATATCAGAAGGTTGTAACAGAACTTGCTCGTTCTGTGCTATTCCTTTGATGAGAGGTAAGCATGTGTCTAGAACTATCGAAAGTCTTGCAAAAGAAGCTAAGAATCTGGCTAGAAATGGTGTAAAGGAACTCATTCTCATAGCTCAAGAGTTGACTTATTACGGATTAGATATTTACAAGAAAAGGGCCTTAAGCCAATTACTGAATGCGCTGTGTGAAGTAGACGGGATAGCGTGGATAAGATTACACTATGCTTACCCGAGTAAGTTTCCAATGGATATTATAGAAACAATGGCTGCTCAGCCTAAGATCTGTAATTATCTAGATATGCCATTACAACATGCGTCTGATCCTGTTTTATTCAATATGAAAAGACAGATTACACAGGCAGAACAGAAAACACTTATAACAGATATCAGATCTATTATCCCAGATATAGCCCTAAGAACAACTATGTTATTAGGTTTTCCTGGCGAGACTGAAGATGATTTCAAAGTACTGTGTGATTATATCCAAGAGATGCAGTTTGAACGGTTGGGTGCATTTACTTACTCACATGAAGAGGATACCAGTGCGCACTTGATGGAGAATAATATCTCAGAAGAATTAAAAGTAGAGCGGTCTAATAAGCTAATGGAGATACAGCAAGAAATTTCATTCCAAAAGAACCTCGATAAAATCGGTAAACAATACAAGGTGCTTTTTGATAGAAAAGAAGGCGATTACTTTGTAGGTAGAACGGAATCAGATTCTCCTGAGGTAGATAATGAAGTAATGGTAGACGCAGCGAATAATTATGTCAGAGTAGGCGACTTTGCTAATATTGAAATAAATAACGCAGAGGCATTTGATTTATTTGGAGATCTTGTCACAGAATAACTTATAATTTCAGAACATATGATTCTTTTCTGCATTCTACTTATAGTTAACTTGTTCATGTAGATAACCATATGGAATCACAAACTATTTTTAGTAGAGAAATTCATCCTTTTAAGCAGGCAGGCGGAGCGATTATATTATTGTTAATTTTCCAGCTGCTAGGATTATTATTCAGAGGTACTGCGTTTTTTGGAGAAGAATCCGTTGTTTTCTGGGAAATCTCTATGACTATCCTTCTAGCCTTTATGCTTTTTAATAGTGTAATGAGTATTCCCTATAAAAATAGAGGATTGTATTTCAGGAATAGTCTCATCAGTTTTGTAACCATTGCTGTTATCTCTGGTGGCCTAGCCCAGTTATTATCTGGACAATCTATGGACGAAGCCGGATCATTCAAGTGGTTGTACTTCCTGTTTACCTTTGTTTATCTGGTATTTATTTCTATTGTAAATGCTATGAGGAAAATTATTGAAATTGCTAAAAAGCAAGATGCTCGATTAAGAGGAGAACTTTAAAAATAACATCACCATGACTCGAACTATTATTTTCATTCTTTCTATTTCATTATCAATTATTTCATGTAGTCAGAATGCTACAAGCAAGAAAATAGAAAAAGAAACAACTACGCTAAGTGAGAATATTCCGCAGGAAGCGAAAAAGTCTTCTATCGTTAAGATTACTAAAACTGATGAAGAGTGGAAGGCAGAGTTGACAGATATGGAATATAAAGTACTCAGAAAAGAAGGTACAGAGAGAGCCAGAACGGGAGATTTATGGGATCATAAAGAAGACGGCATTTATACTTGTAGAGGCTGTGCATTACCGCTCTTTGATTCATCAACTAAGTTTAAGTCGGGTACAGGCTGGCCAAGTTATTATCAACCCTTATCAGATGAAGTAATAGAGTCTGATACTGATTATAAGATTGGTTATGCAAGAGACGAAGTACACTGTGCCAGATGCAATGGACATCTAGGACACGTATTCAGTGATGGGCCTGAACCTACAGGATTGAGGTTTTGTATAAATTCTGCTTCTTTGGATTTTGTAGGGAGATGAGGATGTTAAGATTGATGACTCAAAACCTAGAAACTGAAACAATCGCAAACAAGAAAAACTGAAAGTTGGATGTACACTAAACCCTAGGCCCTTAGTTAAATAACGATGGTTTTGACTATAAACTTCAGTATAATATAGAAGAGACGATTCAGACTTTTATTTCTCACCTCAACCGCATACCAGCATAAACTTATTCTTCTTCCCATTCTCGACAAGAATGTATTTGTCTTGAAGTAGATCTCCAGTTCCTATTTCTAATGCAGCGTCAGCAGCTTTAGATTTATTAACAGATACAGCATTGCCTTTTATGGCTCTTCTGCATTCGCTTAAGCTAGAGAAAATAGGCGCATGTTGTGTAAGGAGTTCCTCCAGTTTCAGACCAGACGTAATTATTGATTTATCAACTTTAAAGCTCGTCAATTCATTACTTACCATTGCAAGCGCTGGGAGGTCCATCTCACGTAATAAGTTGACATCGAGCTTAGAGTTGAATATGACTTGAGAGGCACTTTTAGCAGACACGTAGGCTTCTTGGCCATGTATTCTTACGGTTAATTCCTCTGCAAGGATTTCTTTCTGAGCATTAGGATTATCAGCATGTTGGGCTTCTATGGCTTCTACTTCTGCTTTTGTCTTAAGCGTAAAATATCTGATAAGCATAGGAAGATCAGCATCATTTGATCTTATCCAAAATTGGTAAAACTGGTAAGGAGATGTCTTAGAGGCATCTAACCATATGTTTCCGTTCTCACTTTTTCCGAATTTCTTACCATCTGACTTAGTAAGCAGTTTACTGGTAACGGCAAATGCTTTTCCGTTTTCTACATTTTTTCTTATAAATTCTGTCCCTGAAGTTATGTTACCCCATTGGTCAGAGCCTCCCATTTGAAAATGACAATTATCTTGTTCATATAGACATTGGAAATCATAAGACTGTAATAGTTGATAGCTGAATTCCGTAAATGAAATACCCGTTTCTAATCTATTTTTGACAGAATCCTTAGATAACATATAACTGACAGTCAGGGTTTTACCTACATTTCTGAGGAAAGAAAGGACATCCATGTTTTTATAATAGTCATGGTTGTTTCTGAGTAATGCCTTATTGCCATCTTCACCAAAGTCAAGAAATTTTTTCATCAATTCTACTTGATGCGAGAGGTTATTATCTAATTCTTCGTATGACTTTAATTGCCTTTCTTGATCTTTACCTGATGGGTCACCTATTCTTCCCGTAGCGCCACCCATAAGTACAATAGGCTTATGACCAGATTTCTGCCATAACGTAAGCACCATAACCTGAACGTAGTTTCCGATTGTCAATGAAGGTGCCGTAGGATCAAATCCTATATAAGCCGTACACATATCATTCTCAGTGGCCTCTCTAGCACCTGGTGTGAAGTCGTGTAACATACCTCTCCATTCCATCTCTTCAAAAAAGTTCATAGTTCTTGTTTATTTTACTGCAAAAATATACAGTTCAGACTTTTATTAATGTTACTGTAAGAAAAAAATCAGATAAGATGTTCTTTACCGAAACTAGAAGGCAATATGGCGCCTATGCCTTTTATAAGTAGGATCTTATCTAATTCATAAGCTGTAATATAAATGTCAATAGGTTTTTCCTGCCGACTTTCATATTCTTGAATAACTTGTCTGCAGGCGCCACAGGGCATACAAGGCTCCATTAATTTCTTTCTGGGATTATGTGCGGTAACGGCAAGAGCCTGGATATTGAATGTCTTCATCTGTGCACCCATGCTATAGAGGGCTACACGTTCTGCGCAGATACATAATGGATATGAGGCATTCTCTTGATTACAACCGCCGTAGACCTCTCCTGATTCTAGAATAATTGCGGCGCCTACGTAGAAATTAGAATAGGGTGCATAAGCAAATTTCAACTGCGCTTGCGCTTGTTTAACTACAATTTTTCCTATTTCTGGCAGTTGATCTATGGAATCAAATGATTTATGTATGTAATTCATACCGTATTTGTTTTTATAATAAGCGTCAATTTAGTTGGATTCTGAGTAAGAAGCTCGATAGTTGGTACAATTCATACATTTAATGATGCAACTATGGGGAGTTTACTTTTACTTAGTGCCCTCATAAACGTAACGATGTCAATACTTATTGGAGGTAGTCCTAGCACCGGTAGTTCATTATTGAGACGCATATTAAATCGACATAGCGCTATTTTTTGTGGTTCAGAGACATCTTTATTTGCGAAAAGCGAATTATACCTTGATTGGGGCGCTAATAAAAACAAACTTCTCAGGCCTTCTCTTTTTGGATTATCCAATGCGGGGTGGCATAGGTTTATAGGAATAGACTTAGCTGAGGAGTACAACACAGATAGAAATACGCTGAGAACCTTGATAAATAATAATGATAGCTTCAAAGCGTTCATCAATGCTCTCTATAACCCCATTCTTAAAAATACGGATAAAACTATCTGGGCAGAAAAGACACCTTCTAACGCATTTACGCTAAGTTATTTTCTACAAGAGTTTGAGAATGGAAAAGTTATTCATACAGTAAGAGATCCTCTAGATACGATTGCATCCTTGTATAATAGAGGCATGTCTGTCTTCAATGCAGTGGCAGTATATATGCTTAATACGGCTATGGCTTCTCAGTTACACAATGACAACAGAAATTATACTATAAAATATGAAGACCTGGTTGCTTCACCAGAAAAAACTGTGAATGCCTTGTGCAATTTTATAGACGTCACTTATGAATCGACAATGTTGCTACCTGATAAGAAACCTAGCGGTGATCTTAAAATGGAAGGATGGAATTATAAAGAAACAGATACCATCGGCGCCAAAAGCATAGGACGTTATGCAATGTCTTCACCAGATATTCAGAATGAAATATTAGATGCCGTTTTACTCATGAGAGCCACTATTGAGGATAAAATATATTCTGTAGAGGAAGTATGTAAACTATACGGATATGAAATCCCTAATCATACCGTAACAGCTGCCGCTCCAAAACGATTAGCGTTAAGGATAAAGGCTGATATCAAAGATCGTTATTTCAGTAAGGCCTATTACAAGGCGGCCAATTACCCTATAACCTTATCGAATAACCCTATCACATGACTAAGCAAGAAATGATACACTTCCTCAGACAGTCGATAGATTCTGACAGAGAGACGGAAAATCTGATTGATTATTATAGAGATGCGACAAGAGGAAAACAGCTCCCTGATGCCCAGATTAAAAATGAACTTACTAAGATTGGAGAGGGAATCCCTGTACAATACGTAACAGGAATATCGTTTTTCTATACTTCTCAATTTACGATTACACAAGATGTATTAATACCAAGGCCAGAGACTGAGGAGTTGGTCCATTGGGTAAACAGTGACCTCAAATCCATATCTCGATCGCTTAATATTCTAGACATAGGTTGTGGCAGTGGTTGCATAGGTCTTTCTGTAAAGAAGAAATTCCCTAACCATAATATTATACTCAATGATTTATCTTCTAAGGCTATTAAGGTGGCACAGCTAAATGCAGATAACCTTAATCTAAAAATACAGACTTGTCAAGATTCTATACTAGAGCCAATCGAGCTAAAAACAATAGATGTTGACATAATAATTTCTAATCCGCCATACATACTACCATCGGAGTTAAATAGAATGGATGGTCATGTGTTTAAGCATGAACCACATCTGGCTTTGTTTGTAGATAACGACGACCCTTTAGAGTTTTATAAAGCCATTGTGAAATATGGTTTAGAGAAAAAGGTACAAGCCATTTATTTTGAGACGAGTGATATCTTCCATAATGATTTACTCAAATGGATAGGGGAGACAGCTTATAAATGTGAGTCTCGGAATGATCTACAAGGAAAGCCTAGAATGATCAAGGTGTATTAATTACTTTTTGGAGTTAGT
The DNA here is from genome assembly GCA_023300835.1 of Saprospiraceae bacterium. Taxonomy (GTDB): domain Bacteria; phylum Bacteroidota; class Bacteroidia; order Chitinophagales; family Saprospiraceae; genus RFSX01. The sequence goes on from JALZVB010000059.1 coordinate 6,166, forward strand.
GAAGTGTAGTTGTTTGTTTTCCATCTCCGCCCTCGCTGTCCGAAGTCTCTGACTTCGGACTAATACTATTTACTTACAGCATGTCATAATATGGGTTTGAAGTTAGAGACTTCAAACAGCGTTGGGGTTATGTCTACCCAATCGCAAAGGTATTCTATGAGCGGGAGCTTGTTGTATTTATCCGGACAATCATTTATATTGCTTTTCATGTCGACCGACGCAGGAGTGGAGACATATCCAGTCTCGTTAATTGTTACTTCATTCATTACTTTCAATAAAATTCAAGTTTAGAAAACATAAGATTATCGATACGAGACGGAGGATCTCTCCACTTCGGTTGAGATGAAAAAGCAGAGGGATGTATTCTGTTGAGTTTGTACATCGAGATAATAAGGAGCGGTTGGTGTAAACGCGGCAGATTGTTGTTGCGGAATAGTTGTCTGAACCTTGATTTCGAGGAATTAGGGGTAAAAATTGATATTGATCAAGTTAATCATGTCGATACGAGACGGAATTCACGACAATCTGGACAGAAGTTTATATTTAAGATTAATGACTTATTACCATTTCTGTTTCAAGTTGTCGCATTAGATTTCAAAGTTAATCTGTTTAGATCAAGACGAAAAACACAGGCATAGACATAGCTAGACATAGCTATGGCGAGTATTTTCAACTTAGAGCTAGACTAGTTTAATTGAAACATAAGTGACATTCTGAAACGTAAATGGTATTAGGCCAACGTTTTTTATAAATCTGGTGTCTTTTATAAAAACATCCATATTGTTCCACTGCAATCAACTTAACTTATTATTACTTATCTGTACATTCAGTATTTCTTTAAATGCTCAAGAAAGGTGGGGTTCTTATGAGACCTCTTTTGCTGGTTCCCGTTTTCAACTGATAGAAACATGTTATGATACAGTGGCCATATCTTCAAATCAATTTGTTGAACGACTCAATATTACATCTGCTTTTTCTGGAGTTGATCTTGGTCGTGAGGTAGTAGGTGATTCTGTTTTTTTATCAAGAATTATTACTAACGAAGCACCAAAATTGTTGTATGACTTCAGTCTAATAGAAGGAGATACTTTTGATACAAGCTGGGGAGATATGATGGTGACTGAAGTTTCAACAGTAATTGTTTTTGGAGAAGACAGAAAGCGGTTTGAATTGGTAAGTGTCCCACATAATAATTTTGAATACAAAGATATATGGATAGAAGGTATAGGAAGTACTAAGAATGGTTACCTAGGACCTGGGACCCCGGACGCTATCATCGATGCAGGTTCGGGATTCAGTTGTTATTATAGTGCGGTTTATGATGAATGGTATTATGGTGATAATGATCCTTTATTATGTCTTGCAGATAGTATCAACAGTGGTTGCTTCTCGACGTCAATACCAGAGATTAATACCGTTCGAGCTAGTATTTATCCTAACCCTGCAATGGATTATATAACTATTGAACTCGATGAAAATAGTCACTTTCAGATTGAGGAACTGAGTATTTATAATCCTATGGGAAGACTGATGTATAAAGAAACTGACCCAGCATTACTCCAAGCTATAGATGTTTCCAATCTGGCCAGTGGACATTATATAATAGAATTGTCAATGTCTGGAAATCAACAATATCTTTCATTTATTAAGACTTTTTAAAATAAGGCCAGCGTAAAATGAGAATTCGGACAAATGTCACCCAAGATTATAAACTTCTGATAGCTTTAATTGCTTTATCTGCGAATGTTATAGTTAACTTATCTAAAAGAAAACTATTATTGTTTAATTTGTCACAGAGTTCAGTCATTAAGTTATTCAATTGGAAAGTCTATAAATGCCAGAAACAGGAGAGAGAAAGAAGAAGTATATTGTTTGGGAGCCTTTCCTTATAGGTTTAGCAGCTTTTGTTGGATTAATGGCTGGTTACAATATCAATTTTGACAATGGATCTAAATCTATGTTTAAAATTGCCAATAAGAGTAACACATCGAGTCACATAGGTGATGGAAGAATTGAAGAGATCTTCAATTTTGTTGAGCTAAATTATGTAGACACAATACAAGAAGAGAAACTGTCAGTTGATGTCATAGACCATATGCTCACGGAGTTAGACCCACATTCAAGTTACATCACCGCTGCTGAGTTAAATGACCATAATGACAGAATGAATGGTAAATATAGAGGCATAGGTATAGAGGCACTTAAAAGCAAAGACACCTTCTATATAACCAGTCTGGTTGAGGGTGGTCCCGCTGGTCGTGCAGGTGTCAATATAGGGGATGCTATAATCGCAATTAATGATAGCATAGTAGCTGGGAATAAGACGCCATTTGAAACTATAAGAACATCTCTCAAAGACACGGCAGCAATTCAAGTTAAATTAGAAATCCTTTCATTAGATAGCTCATTCAGTAAGGTTGCAACTGTTGATATAGAGGATA
>JALZVB010000060.1 GCA_023300835.1 Saprospiraceae bacterium
ACCTACTATTCAACATAAAATATCAAAAGCATTCTGCGGGTATACACATTAGCCACAGGATGCTTTTTTTATTTAACAGTTATGAGTTATTTCTTGTTTTACGCAATTGAACAAAACTGCCAATCCTAGCCAACTTGTAAACAAACCTAATAACAAGATATACTTGACTGACAATCAATAAAGCAAACCAAGAATCATTTAGCAGTGATTTCATTAAGTAATACATAGCTCCAATAACAACTGCAACAAAAACATTCAATAGGCCTAAAGACAAGTTAGATAAATCTAAACTATTTCTAAATGCGGCAGTCGTATCTTCGTTTATATAAGTGTTATCAGAATTTACTATGTTAACTTTAGATACGTCTCGATAGATTGTAACAAGGAAAATAAATAATAAGAAAATAGCGAAAGAAGTATAAAACTTAACCAGCACAAACGATTCATTGTCCATTTCTAACACATTCAGACTACTTAAGTTAGGCCATATAAATGCCGCACTTGCAAACAGTGTAATCGCTAGAATCACATAGGCAGTCAATCTGATAAATCGCCAAAAATAGTAAGCACCTCCTGACCAAAAGTCAACAATACCGCATTCTTCTGGATACTTGTAAGCTACATTAACCAGACCACCTGCTACAAATACTGACCATAATAAGTAAACGAAAATAGAACTTCCTATAAGAGGTAAGTTTAATAACACTGCCTCTTTATGATTATTTATAACATCTATAATTATGGTATAATCAAATCCAGAGACTAATTGCGCTGCCATTGAATTATTCTCAAAGACACTTGACAACAGATTGCTTATGGGTCCGAGAAACACAACAGCTATTATCAGATTGATAAAATAAACTATAGTCAGTATTGGCCAAGCATGGACTGCCATCGTCCAGCCTGACTTCAATGATTCTATTATTGCTGAAGGCTTATTCATATTACAATTGAGATAGTCTCTAAAAAATGCTGAAATTTAGTAACCCACTGAACCATGATTTTTCTTACACTAGAATTACTTTTTTCTACAGACAAGGTATTATTAAGGAAGTTTTTGTCCAAGTAGATTTTTCTTTCTGGATCAATCTCTGCAGATACTATTTTAAGAGGTGAAGTAATTACTATCTCGGAACTTCTTTCTTGACCATCCCACTCATATAGTTTAGAACTTCCGTCGGAGAACATCACTTTTATTGTAACAGGTATTTTGACTTCCTCTAGTCTATACATTATTACGGTAGAAACAAATTCCTCTTTTACGGGATCTATAGTCTGGCAGTTAGAATCATCACCATAGATTCCTCTCTTTCCAGTTGTCGGCTTGACAGTAATAGAGGCCACAGAATAATCACACATACCTGTGCCACTAAGGACTTGATCAAAATACCAATCCATCCCTTCTGGGAAACGATCAGACGCTTTCTGAGCAACTAACTCGTTTACAATGTAAATGAAATCTTGTCTAGCAGGATGTTTGAATTTCCACCTGTCAAAGTAAGCTTTCATAATTTCATCAAATAGCGGCGTACCCAACATTCCTTCTAAAGTCATAAGCCATACACCTGTCTTGTTGTAGGAAATAGGTCCATATCCCCCGTGTTTATACTGCCAACTTTTTCTAGCATTAGAGGCAATCATAGGATTTTTCATTCCCATAAATTCTCCCCTATTATACTCTCTATTTCCAATAGTAATCCCCCATTGATCTATTGTAGAAGTCTTTGAACCCAAATAGGCATCAAGTACTCTACCCTCCCAGTAAGTTGTAAATCCCTCATCCATCCAGGGTTCTTCAACTTCATGAGTTGCTATCATCTGCATAAAATATTGATGAATGTATTCATGTACCACCAAGGTCTCAGGTGTCTTGAATCCATCAGGAAAGAAATCAAAGCTTAATGATGTAATCAAAGTAGGATATTCCATCCCACCCGTGTACATGCCATGTATAGGCGGATCAATAATTGTCAATGTAGAATAAGGATAGGCCCCTACGTGTTCTTCCATATAAGCCATACAGTATTTAATTGTAGCAAAATATCTTTCTGCCAGATCAGCCTTGTATGGATACGTGTAAAACTTGATTTTTGTATCCTTATAACTGTCTTCTTGCATTACAAAATGAGGAGAACAACCCCAAGCAAAATCAATAACATCATCTACTTTGTAATTCCAAATTTTCTTATTCCCTTTCTTTTCTTGGCTTACGAGTTGACCTGAACTGGCAACCAAATAATCAGCGGGTACTGAAATCTTGACGTCATAAGAACCAAAATCTGCATAGTATTCACCATCAGAATGATATTGATGACAGTTCCATTTTCCTTTTTTCGCATATCTTGTCCCTACGGGTTCATAAACACCAACTTTGGGAAACCATTGAGCGAAAAAGTAAAAGTCTTTATTGTAACCCGTCCTAGGCATTGTTTTAGGAATCTTAGCTTTCCAATTGAATGTAAATGTTGCTTGCTCTCCACTCAACAGCGGTTTTTTCAATGGCACTTTTAGAACTGTCTGGTCATATGAATTGCGGTCATCTGTCTGAATGTACTCTGAAGCATCAATAAGCGCATTACCATTCTCATCCACTATATGGGTAATACTCGTCCATGCCCAATTACAGTCTTCATCAATTCCATAGGTTAAAAATTCTGGAACCTCTCTTTCTTGGAAAAAAGTCGAGTTCGCATTTTTAAACGCATTATAATACATATGGAACAAAAGGTAAGAAATCGTATCTGAAGAAGTATTCTTCCACGTGAGTTGTGTCTGTCCTTCCAATTGCTTATTCTCCACATCAAGATCTATCTCCATAATATAATTAGCGATTCTAGGAGACTTATACCCTTGCCCATAAGCTGAGAGAGCAAAAAGGCATAATAATAAGAGGAATTGATATTGAATTTTCATAAAAAACGTCAGGCACCGAACATCAGATAAAATATTTCCACACTTGGCTAAAATACCTTAACATTTGATATTATCTTTCACAGAATTGTAAAAGAACACATCATTATGAAACAACTATCACTTACTATCAAAATCGCCGTTTCGATAGTAGTTATTCTATGCCTAGGTATTGGGTCTGGATGGATCTCTGGATCAGGCATTACCAACTGGTACAATACGCTTAATAAGCCATTTTTTCAACCACCCTCTTGGATTTTTGGGCCTGCATGGACGATACTCTATACACTTATGGGGATTTCGTTTGCGCTGATATGGCATGATACATCATCACCACAGGCTAATAAGAATACAGCAATCAGGCTATTTTTATTCCAGATGGTACTCAACCTGATATGGTCACCTGTTTTCTTTGCAATGGAGCAACCTCTTATGGCCTTTGTAATTATAGTCATCATGTGGATTGCTATAGCTACAACTATACAATCATTCATAACTATCCAGCCAAAAGCAGCATACCTGTTGATTCCTTATCTGATGTGGGTCACTTTTGCATCTGTATTGAATGCTAGCATTGTGTATTTGAATTAGAAATAGTAAATAGAGTTATAAATAAAAAAAGAGGTCATTCCATTAAGAATGCCTCCTTTTATAATGATTTTACATCTGGTTTAAGATGCCTTTTTATAATGTTTAGATTTATATTTTACCAATTGGGTTTTTAACTTACTTACAGCGGCATCCAATGCTATATCATGCCTAGCTCCTGATGCTTCAACAAACACATCCTTGCCTTTCAATCTAGCTTGTAGTTTAACTTTCTTGCTAGGATGCTTCTTTCCTCTGAAGAAAACCTTTATGGATTCCACAAAAGAGTAATTTGTAAAATATTTCTGCAAACTTTCTCTAGCGTAAGTATCAAAATAATTTGTTCCTTCTACGTGATCTCTCTCAACTTTAATATCCATGCATTCAATATTTAAAAATTAATAATATCTTAAATTCTACACATTACCACCTTTTATATGGCAACTGATACATTAAATTAACATCTATTTGGCTAATAGTCAAATATAAGAAATGAAAATAATAGACATTTTGACATTACAACTCTGTAATCATCGATATTGTTGACTTATTAAGGAATAATTAAAATTCATTTTTATCTTACTTTGATTTTAGAAAACATCAGCTACAATGGAAAATTTTGAAATCAAGCATCAAGTAGACGTGCAATGGGGAGATCTCGACGCCGCAAATCACGTTAACAATATCATCTATCTGAGATGGATAGAGTCCGCGAGAGTTAAGTATTTCCTCCATCTCAACAATGGAAAACTCAAGAACGAAGATAATGTAGGACCCGTAGTCGCTTGGCAAGACTGTAAATATATAAGACCCGTTAATTATCCTGATACAATAACTATAGGCATAAAGAAAATAGAAAATCTTGACGATAGAATCGTTCTAGAAGCTAAAATATATAGTGATGCTCAGAAACGTGTAGTTGCCGTATCTCAACAACATATGGTATCATTTGATTTTAAAACCAAAACTAAGGCACCTCTGCCTATGAATTGGTTATACAATGAATAATATAAATATGAGTACGTACCACATAAGAGTTATTGAAGCAAAAGATAACCCACAAGTCGCAGAGGTTATCACGGATGTCATGACCTCGTTTGGTTGTGTAGGAGAAGGTTATTCCTCATCTGACCCAGAAGTAAAAAACATGCACAAAGCTTACGCTGATGACAGAAGTATATTTTATGTTGTTACAGATGGTGAAAAAGTTATAGGCTGTGGTGGCATAGCCCAGTTGTCTGGTGCAGAAAATGACACCTGCGAACTCCGAAAGATGTACTTCACACCTACACTAAGAGGCTTAGGTTATGGCAAAAAACTCCTGGAACTATGTATTGCTAAAGCTACAGAAATAGGTTACAAAAAATGCTACATAGAAACTACTAATAGAATGGTATCAGCCAATCATCTGTATAAAAAATATGGGTTCAAGGAATTAGATAGTACCTATGGTAACACGGGACACAACGGCTGTGATGCATTTTACATCAAAGAACTATAAGGTTATATCTTATTGTTGAGTATGTGTTTCATCGCATCAACTAATCTGTTGTGACCAAAGCTAAAGCCTTCTTTTGTAAATCTTGCAGGTACAACTCTCATACTGTCTGTAAGCATCTGTGACATTTCACCAAGCGCCACTTTCAATGCAATTGTAGGAACTGGCATAACTATTCCAGCCACTCCTTTGGCTTTTTTAAGCGCTACCATAAGTTGTTTGACTGTAACTGGATTAGGCGCAGTAGCATTATATATGCCGTCATGTTTTTCCTCGATAGATACTTTTATCATTTCACATAGGTCGTCAATATGTATCCAAGAATAATAAGCTGATCCATCTCCAAAATATCCGAACATCCGAGCAACTGTAGGCTTTAGCATTTCTTTCATTGCCCCACCCTTAGTACTCAAGACGATACCTATTCTGAGTAGTACTTGACGATCAAACAGTGACGTTATTGCAAGATTCGACGCTTCCCATGTCTGAGTAACTTCTGATAAGAAACCTGTTCCAGCATCGCTGCCTTCATTCATTATCTTATCTCCTCTGTTTCCATAATACCCTATCGCAGATGCGCCTATATAGACGGGAGAGATTCCTAGCGCCCTCACTGCTATTCCTAACGTCTCTATACTAGCTGTTCTACTTTCGACTATAAGTTTCTTACGATTAGCAGTCCATCTTTTATCTGCAATCCCTACACCTGCTAAATTAATTATCGCATCAATTCCTGTAAGTGCCTCAGAATCTATCGTCTGATTATTTGTATCCCATTTGAAATAAGAAACATTATCATGATTTTTCCTACTGCTTCTAGACAGGATATTTATTTTATATCTGTCTTTGGGAAGGTAAGCACATAACCGCTGGCCTACTAATCCAGATCCGCCAGCAATAAGTATTTTTATCATAGTCTAAGACTTGCACACATTCTAATGAAAACTAACAAGACTACAACTTGTGTAACGAACTTAGGTTCATTTTAAAATACTTTTAATTGCTCTAATTGGAAATAAACTAAAATCAATACAAACACAGCGATTACTATGATTTACAAAAATGAGCATTCATCATATTTCCCTTATTATCAATAAAGTTTAAAATATATAAGCCTGACTTTAATAATGATATGTCTACTATAGTTTGATTTTGATTCAATATAGATTGATCAACAACCTGCTTACCAAAAATGTTATAGATACTCAGTTTACCGCTTTCGACGTTATCAAAAACCAAATTTAAAGCAGATGAAGCTGGATTAGGATACAGAGACATTCCAGAGTTGGAGACATTTAATTCTTCTGTAGCTGTAGCCAAATCTGGGTAATAAGTAAGATCTTCTAAGAATATAGTATCAATGATACCACTCAGTTCAACAAGTAAACCGCGGTTACGCTACTAAGTAACCTTAGACCTAGCGATTATCTTTTTAAAAAGAGAAGGGGATAATCTGTTGATAAGAGGCGCAATCTTAGTTTCTACAAAACCGCCTACCTGAATTTCTTCTTTATGATTTTCTATGGCTGATAAGGCTCGCGTAATAAAAGCAGATAATGGCATACCATTACGTTGTGCATCGTCTCTTGTCCCTTGCGCACTACCTGAGCCAGTTAATGCATTAAGTGATATATCAGTCTGTATATAACCTGGACAGATAATAGTCGTAACGATATCTGTATTTTTGAGTTCTGCTCGCATGGCATCAAAAAAACCATGTAATGCCATCTTAGAAGCAGAATATCCAGACCTTACTGGAACACCAAATTTTCCTGCCATACTAGATATAACAACATATTGACCTGCATTTCTTTTTCTGAAATATGGTAAGATCCCTAGAGACAACTTAACAGTTCCCAGGAAATTGATATCCATGAGTTTTTTATAAACATCAAAGTCTGTGTCTACAACTTTGGATCGTTGTGAGATCCCCCCATTGTTGATAAGAATATCTACTTGAGAAAGCTGCGGCTTGTTTTTAGTAAGTATATCGTCAAGTCCATTGTGATCTTCTAGATCAAGAGGAAGAATTGTAATTGATACACTGGGATCACACAGTTTTTCAGTAGCTCTTAGCGCAGCCTCTTTTCTACTTGAAAGTACTAGATTGGCGCCTTTCTTGGATAATGCTATGGCTAATCCCCTGCCTATGCCAGCGCTAGCTCCTGTAATCCAAATGTTTTTATTCTTATAGTAAGACAATGTATTCCTTTTTATGAGTGACCAAGGTAACCAAATGAAAACGCAGATCAACTTTTGGTGCACCGTATTTTTTATTACTTTCTAGATAAAAAAAGGCTAACTTTTGTTAAAGTCTAGGGCAATGACAACTAGACGACACATTAATATTTAATGAGGGTCAATTTATTTGCAATAAGGCCCTAATTTGAATCTTTTCAACCCTTTTAATATTATTTAGAATGAGAAATTTCAAAAATGCAGCTGTTGATGTTGATACATTAACGGAAGTAAATGGTGGCAATTGCCCTACAAGAACTGTACATAATGTAAATGTTTATAATCATTACTTAGGTGTATACTTACAGAATGGTATTATAGAAAATTACCGTTTGATGTTAGACTCATACAACAAAGCATATTGCACAAACTACTAGAAAAAACAAGTTCACTTTTCCAATTCTATATCTACATATTGAGATATAAAAGTTGTAATTGAGACAAATCTAATGCTTAGCGTCTAAGGTACAACAGACCTTAGACGCTATTTTTTTTTGTAATAAAAAAGAGCCTACGTCACTATGAACTTAGACTCTTTTTTATGTTGGTATCAATTGTAGTATTCAGAATACCTTGGAACTATGCATCAATATTTGCATACTTAGCATTGTTTTCTATAAACTCTCTTCTAGGAGGTACTTCATCACCCATCAACATTGAAAATGTATGATCTGCGCCTACGGCATCACCTATATTAACTTGGTGAAGGATACGGTTTTCAGGATCCATAGTCGTTTCCCATAATTGCTCGTCGTTCATCTCACCCAGACCCTTATAACGTTGAATCTTGATAGAGTTATCTTCTTCTTTTCCACCTTTGAACCTGGTCATGATTTCTTGTCTTTCCTCTTCATTCCAAGCGTACTCTGCTTTCTTACCTTTCTTCACCTGGTATAGTGGCGGTGCAGCGATATAGATATAGCCTTGCTCTATAAGCTCTTTCATATATCTGAAAAAGAAAGTCAAGATCAATGTACTAATGTGACTACCATCGATATCGGCATCACACATGATGACTATCTTGTGGTATCTCAGTTTCTCAATATTAAGTACACGTTGACCATCTACTTCTTCTATTCTTACGCCTAGGGCGGTAAACATATTCTTGATCTCCTCATTCTCGTAGATCTTGTATTCCATCGCTTTTTCTACATTAAGGATCTTACCTCTCAATGGAAGAATAGCTTGAAAATGACGATCTCTACCTTGCTTGGCTGTACCACCGGCTGAATCTCCCTCGACAAGGAAGATCTCTGATTCTACGGGATCTTTGGAAGAGCAATCAGATAACTTACCTGGGAGCCCTGATCCTGTCAGTACATTTTTACGTTGGACCATTTCTCTGGCCTTACGTGCCGCATGTCTGGCTGTTGCTGCAAGAATCACTTTGTCTATGATTCTTTTGGCTTGCTTAGGATTTTCTTCTAGATAATATGATAAGACATCACCTACGGCTCTAGATACAATTCCAGTTACTTCTGAATTTCCTAACTCACCTTTTGTCTGTCCTTTGAACTGTGGCTCAGGAACTTTTACGGATACAATAGCTGTCAACCCTTCTCTGAAATCTTCACTAGCTATCTTGAACTTCAATTTACTGAAGTGGCCATTGTCTTCAGCATACTTAGTAAATACTCTATTGACAGCTCTACGGAATCCACTTACGTGGGTTCCCCCTTCTCTCGTTTTTATATTATTTACAAATGAGTATATATTTTCTGAGTAGCTATCGTTGTACTGCATCGCTACTTCTACTTCAACATTTTCCTCACTTCCCATAACATGGATAGGCTCTGGTAATATTGAATTTCTTCCTTCATCTACAAACTGAACAAATTCCTTAAGTCCACCTTCTGATTTATAAGTTTGTGTTTTGAACTCATCGCCTATTGTTTCTCTTTCATCGGTAAGAATGATCTTAAGGCCTCTATTTAGGAATGAGAGTTCTCTCATTCTATTAGAAATGATCTCCCACTTGTACTCTAGATCAGTTTTGAAAATCTGAGCATCAGGTTTGAATGATATCGTTGTTCCTGTTGTATCAGAAACTCCTATTTCATCTACAGTAGAAGTTGGTATACCTTCAGAATATTCTTGGGCGAATACTTTACCATCTCTTCTGACAGTTGCCTTAAGATAAGAAGACAACGCATTCACACAAGAAACCCCTACCCCATGCAGTCCACCTGAAACCTTGTAAGTGTCTTTATCAAATTTACCACCGGCATGCAAAACAGTCATTACAACCTCTAATGCTGATTTCTGCAATTTCTCATGCATTCCTACTGGAATCCCTCTACCGTTATCGACAACAGTAATTGAATTGTCTTTGTGCACTGTTATAGAAATCTGATCACAGTGGCCAGCTAAGTGTTCATCTATAGAGTTATCGATGACTTCCCATATCAAATGGTGCAAACCTTTGGTATCGGTACTTCCGATATACATCCCAGGTCGCATTCTTACGGCTTCAAGTCCTTCTAGAGCCTGTATATTCCCTGCTCCGTATTCCTGTTTCTTTTCACTCATAAAATAAAGCGTTTAATGTGGCACAAAGATACATATATCTTAGGCTTATAGGGTATCTAGAGACAGTTAATAGGCCTATATAAGCTTATAATTGGGTCTAGGATGGCACAAAGTGAGAATGCGGGCTGATAAAGTGTCAGAAGGGCTTTTAGAAGTAAAAAAAGCGATTGTCTTGACCTGTTGATACGTTCAATAAGTAATCTTTACAAGATTGAAATTATAACTGTTTTCACTTGGTATGAGAAGAGAATTGGCACTGATCTGGACAGCATCTTTGAATCTAAGTCGCATATCTTGATAAGCCGTACTGAGAATACTATTTCTGGCCATTTCTCCTGTGGGATCTAGTAGGTATTCACTTACGGTATTACTACGCTTTATTTCATCATTGAATATCAATCTTAATCGTGAGGGGTTCTTCATTAGAAAAAATGAACTGAACACGGCATCATCATCTTGCGAAAACTGTTTTTTGTAAAGTATTTTGAACCAGTCTTCTTCATAGTTAGGCGTAAAATTACTCACGAGAATGTCTTCGTTATAGTAATCTAGCCATCCTCTTGCTGATCCACCATAACCACTGTGAGAAAAAGAATCACTATACCCGTGCCTACGTGTAAATTCCCTATAGACCTCTGCAAATACGACTAGCCCACCGTCATTACGCTTGATAATTTCTCTTATTTTGAGATCATCAAAAACGTTTTTCTTCTGCTTTCTATCTTCAATAAAGTCAGATTTTAACTCAGGCGAAAAGTAAGCTAAATTAACCTCAGCATTTGCCAGGTTCTCTATCTTTTCGTTGAGTAAATAATATCCCCTTACTTCTCTACCTCTTTTCTCTGTGAACGTTCCAGCGACAATTACACTATTGTTATTGTTATCATAGTCCAAGAATAGATTCTTCCTATAGAATTCAGATGATGATGTGATAATATTTCTAGTGGGCAATAAGTCTCTACCGACCGAGAATATTTCCAGATTATCGTCTTCCTTTTTATTAGACTTATTACTAGGTACAATAACTACAACGCCATCATCTGTCAACACTATCGCATCAGCTGGTGAAGGTTCATGTTCTGGATTAATTAATTTGGCTGACCATAGGAGCTTATTCAGATGGTTATCATAGACAATACAGTATAATTTGTCCTCAGGAGCAACTGTGTATATCAATACCTTACTCTTATCTTCTGATAAGATGGTTTTAAATTCACGTTTGATATCACTCTTAAGGATCGTTAATACTGCACTACTGTCTACCATCTCAACACGTTTGTTGAATCTTCTCATCCTAAGGTAAAAGTTATCCCTATCACTAAATCCGTACAATAATTGAAAAACAGTATCTACAGCAATCGCATTAATTACGGCTGTTTTTTTCTTTTCAAAAAACAACTCAGCATTCAATTTATGCTGCATGTCTGTATCAAAAACATCTATTTCTTTGACTACCCCTTTGTCTCGGTACACCAATAGCCTATTATCTACTTGACCAATAATCTCATAGGATATGTAACTGCGCAATGATAACTCGTCAGAAACACTAATCTCTTGTGCCTGAGCAGGAGTAATACATCCATACAAAAGCGAAATAAGTAACAAAAAGTTATACAGGGGCTTCATCTTATACATCATACAACCTAAATATATTAATTAAACTGCTCATAGCGATAGAAAACAATTAACCAGTTTATAAAAGTGTCTTAAAGAATGATAACAATTGTATCAAACATCCATATTGTCAAATTAAAAAATTCTTAAAACAGATTATTAAACTATAAACCACATGCTTATATCGCTGTTGTAATATAACTTTGTAGTCATTGATATGACTATGAAAAGTACCTTATTAACGTTGTGTTTCAGCTTCTTATATTTCTTTGCTATAGGTCAAGAAAATAATAGAACAATATCTTTTAGAATATTATCTAATGATCTTCCACTTACGCTAGAAACATCAACATACTCTCCAGTACTTAACGATAGTATAAGCTATGAAGTTGTCAAGTTCTATGTGTCAGAATTTGAGTTTTTTAAAAATGGTATATGTGTAGATTCTTTAATTCAAAAACACTTTCTCATCGATAACGAGAAGCCAGAAAGTAAAATTATTGATCTGACAGGAGCTAGTAACAATTATGACGAATTGAGATTTAATATCGGCATTGATAGTCTTACAAACTGTGCTGGTGCGATGGGCAATGACCTAGACCCTACTACTGGAATGTACTGGACATGGCAGAGTGGATATATCAATTTTAAACTAGAAGGAACGACATCAAGTTGTCCTGGAAGGTCAAATAGATTCCAATATCATCTAGGCGGTTATCAAGCACCATTTGCAACATGTGCCGCCGTATCCCTAGATATCTCCAATCAGAAAAATATCGTTATCGAATTAGACACAGAGTCTTTTTGGGAGAAGAATAATGTATCAGAAACATATGAAATAATGAGTCCTGGTAAGAAAGCTGTTGAATTATCAAACCTTGTATCACAGTTATTTAAACTGGGGCATGAGTAAGAAAACAATTATACTGCTTGCTGTAGTCACACTTGGGTTTGCATTTGATTCTTCTGGAATACTTGAATTAACCTATCCTGAGTACTTTCCAGAACCCGTTTACGATCTCAAAAAAAATCCACTTACCTCAGAGAAAATACGATTAGGAAGAGCACTATTTTATGACAATATATTATCCGCAGATAATACTGTCTCTTGTGCCTCGTGTCATTCACCTTATAATGCATTTGCACATAGTGATCATGATCTTAGTCATGGCATAGGCGATCAGATAGGGACACGTAATGCTCCAGCCTTGATGAACCTCGCATGGCACAATTCATTTATGTGGGATGGAGCTATCAATCACTTGGACATGCAAGCGCTTGCTCCCATAAGTCATCCTAAGGAAATGGGTGACTCGATTACAAATGTTATAAGCAAATTACAACATAGTAAAATATATCCTAAACTATTCCAAGAGGCTTATCAAGACAGCGTAATAACAGGTGAATATTTATTAAAGGCCTTATCACAATTTCAATTGACGCTGGTCTCAAGCCAATCAAAATATGATGATGTTAAATTAGGCAAAGATACTTTCAGCACTCAAGAAATGAATGGTTACAAACTGTTCTCCCACCATTGCAACAGCTGTCATACAGAACCGCTATTTACAAACCATAGTTTTAAAAACAACGGTCTAGAGATAGATACGACACTTAATGATTATGGTAGAATGACAATCACATCTAACCCTGCCGATAGTCTAAAATTCAAAGTACCTACACTGCGTAATCTGAGTTTCAGTTCCCCGTATATGCATGATGGCAGATTAAGGAAATTATCTCACGTCATCAAACATTATACATCAGGTTTGCATGATAAAGCAATCATATCCGATGAATTGAAAAAACCTATAGTGTTAACTTCTAATGAAAAAGTTGACCTACTCGCATTTCTATTGACACTAGATGATAAGGCATTTGTTTTCAATCCTGCACATCAATTTCCGAGAGAAATATTGTTGGGTGACTAATATGTTGCTAAGGTCTTTCTAAAAATATTATCTCTTAAAGTCATCAAATGTATTTCCATCATAACGGTAAATCCCATCTAACGTTCCAGACCAAATATTTCCATCTGAATCATCTGAAATTCCAAAAAACATCCCTTCTCCTGTCTTTATTTCGGTAACCCTATGCTCATTATCCAAAGACATGAAATCATAACAGGATAGTGCCCAACCGTTTGTACTTTCCGAACTTGTCCAGATATTTCCATTTTTACCTTCGTAAATATACCCTACAAAATTCTTTGTAATGTTGTTAAATGTAATTCCGTCATATCGCCAAAGACCATCATTACCACCTAGCCAGATAAGGCCTCTTTTATCTTGGATTATCGAGCGAATATTAATAAAAGGTCTACCCATTTGTATTACCCTATTAAATGTTTTACCATCATAAATGAATGTATTGCCTCTTGTTCCAAACCAGAGTTTACCTGCCTTGTCTTCAACAATAGAATTGACTTCGTTCACTGGACGTTGAAAGGCAGTAATAGTTTTCCCACTTCTGTCTTCAATTATAGTGTCTCCATCCATAATAAAGTTTCGGAAGGACTTACCATCATACATGCTTACTCCCCCATTAGCTCCGAACCAAATGTTTCCAATCTTATCTTCATAAATACAGACAATCTCATCATTGATAAGTCCATCCGTTGTTGTGAAATTTTGAAAAGCACTTCCATCGTAACGAAAAACACCAGAGCCAATAGATCCGAACCAAAGCTGGCCTTTACTATCTTCTATAACAGAAAAGAAACGACTCGTACTTATTCCCTTCGTAACATTGGTAAATGAACTTCCATCATATTTGATAATTCCTTCAAATGTTGCAAACCAGATCATACCAGTTCTATCTTCTATGATTGCACGTGTAATACTACTTGGTGAATTGTAAACAGGCGAAAGGTCATTATCTAAAAGAAAAGGTATAACAAGCTTTGAATGATCTGCTCTTGTCCCTTCTTTATCTGGCTTGTCAGAACGATTTTGTCCATTGCATCCAGCAGATATAAATATAATAACAAGAAGTAACCACTGTATTAATCTGTGTTGCTTCACTATTTTCTATTTAATAAAAACGCTAAGTAATTTAGTTATCTGAAATCTATAATAATGTATATTCAGCAAATATAATACTTCATTCTGCAAATCGCTTTAAGTCATTGCTTGTAAACATCCATTGAGGCGTATGAATATCCCCTGCACTAAGTTCGAACCATGGACTTATAACCGTATTGCTTTGATTCTTTAAAATCTGAATTTCTTGGGCTGGCATATAACTTTGTGCTAATAAATAAATGGCATCACCATTCTCTGTATTGGTGGCCTTATCAACTATTATCACCGCATGTCCTGGAT
>JALZVB010000061.1 GCA_023300835.1 Saprospiraceae bacterium
CTTCCCCGCCCGATAATTATAAGCTGTTATTCCTTGATGCCCGCCTGTATGTATACACAACACTTGAGCTCCTGGATTAACACTACCCTCCCTGATCTGAGTTAGTAAGGCATACATCATCTTAGCATTATACACGGGGTCGAGCGCTATATTATAAGTATGATAAAAGTAATTTATAAATGATATTAACTCATGTGTAACTGATGCAAATCCTCCAAAATGAAACCCTTTTTCTACAGACCAGTTCTCTTGATTAAGAGAATTGTTCTGTGCCAATAGTCCTGAGATATGATTTGTTAGACTCTGGTTTCTTAAGGCATTCACAACAGTAACCTGACTATTGATAGGACAAGCCGCAATAATCCCCGCAGCAGTTGTTCCTGTTCCTGCAGCCACTACAACATGGTCATATACAAGCGGCAATTCTTGTATCATTTCTTCCACTCCTGTAATAGCCACAATATTACTTCCACCTTCAGGAATAAGGTATGGTTTATCCGTTGCATCCAGTATTTGTTGGACTTCCTCTGATGATTCTTTGAGCTTGTAGGCATCTTTAGAAACATGAGTGAGTTTCATTGCATCTTGGCTGGCTTTAATTAATGTTGGATTATTAGGATCACTATAATTACCTCTTATTATGCCCGTACAAGGAATATTATGATACTTACATATAGCGGCTGTAGCGGCAATATGATTAGAAAAAGCACCACCAAAAGTGACAATAGTATTGAAGTCACCCTCTTGAAAACATTTAATATTATACTTGAGCTTACGCCACTTATTACCTCCGAATTCTGGATGAATTTTATCCTCTCGTTTTAAGAACAGATTTATTGTATCTGCATACTTACCTACCGCATAAGGAGAACCCTCCATCGCCTTAAGGTCAATCTCTTCTATAGGACTCGGTATATGTATTATCTCGCTTTCCAGAAGGCTACTTTTTGATAGGTAATATATTGAGGTGAATAAGGTAAGAAGTACCTTCATTGATACGCGAATCAATTTCTAAGGTTCCCCGCAGATAGTTTATACGAGACTTGATGTTTTCGAGTCCCATACTCTTGTATTTCTTCTCAGTATTAAATCCTATACCGTCATCTTCTATATGTACAATTATTTCGTCTCCCTCACCATTCAGTTGTACCAAAATTTCTTTGGCTCTTGCATGCTTCACAGCATTGTTTAATATTTCCTGAACGATTCTATAGATAGCCATGGCTATAGGTTGTTCTAACTTGCTGGGCATGCCAAAATGCTGAAAAACAATATCTGGTCCTGCATCTGACTTGTACCTGTTAACGAGATCATTTAGCGAGGGAATTAATCCTAGTCTACTCAATGCTGCAGGTTGTAGATTCTGAGAGATAGATCTTACTTCAGATACTGCTGTGTCAAGCAATTGGGTCGCTTGTCTGTATGCTGGCAATGTTTCTAAGTTGTTTTCTTTAGTCCTTATATTATCTAATTGAAGTTTAACTGTAGATAAAAGTCCACCCAGACTATCGTGCAAATCTTTGGCGATTCTTTCTCTCTCAATTTCTTGACCGGATATCATCGATTGCATCGAATTTATCTGAATCCTATCTTCTAACTCCTGAATCCTCTGGTGGTTTATCTTTTCGTTTTGCGTTTTTATTATCTGAGAGTTTTTAATTTTGTCACTATAGAATACGACAATAAAATAGGTGCCTATAAGTAGAGCGCCTAACGCCAATCCAAGAACCAAAAGAGCTCGCCGTTGCTGATCATTATTTTTTTCGACAAACGCCTTGTCCCTCTCTAGCATTTTTATTTCAGTTGACTTCTCTAGCGTCTCATACTTATAGGTTAAGTTATTGACAGCGATAACTCTCCGCTCTTGTAATATACTATCCTGAAGTTCTGCATAATTCTGAGAAAAATAATAAGCCAATTCTGGCACTGCAATCTCATTATAAGCGACAGATAAATTCTTGTAAGCGACAAGTCTTGTGTCACTATATGGGATTGCAATCAGGTTTTCTATACACTTATGATAATCCGTAATGGCTTGTAGTGGCTTACCCTGGCTTAACAATATATTGGCTCTCTCGAGCAAGCATTGATTAAGACTTTTGGTGATTTTATTACTATTGTCACGTATGCATATATTAGCATAGTATAAGGCAGAATCTCTTTCTTGTAAAATATTGTGGTAGGATATTTTTTTTGTGAGAAACAGCTGCACTAGTTCGTTGTTATTTTGTTTCTCTATATGAGACGAGGCTTCGTCAAGTACCTGCTTAGCTTTGGTTACTTCCAGTTTTTCAAAATAAATATCAAACAATTGTAAGTCTATACGAGCCAGTTCTTGGGGCTCATTTCTTTGTTTATAGTATTCTCGTAATTCTTCAAACTTGGTGAATGCTTCTTGTAGCAATCCATTCTCTTTGAGCTGTCTTGCGATATGAAAGTAACAATTCTGTGTTTGTGCGGTATCCGTCGTGAGTTTATAATACTCGAGACTTCGTGATAGATTCTGGAATGACTTATCTAGGTTTCTTCTTTTTTCTTCTTCGTAGATACCTAGATCATAATAGGCTGTAGCCAAATCGATAAAATTATTGCTTTCCCTGGCACTAGTAAGTTTATTTAATCTAGATTGATATGCGGAATCAATAGGTTCTTGTGCTCTAGATGAGTTCAATGCGGCAAAAAACAATAAGAGCAATAATAAATACCTGTACATGTCGTGAAAATAAGGACTTATAATAAAAAAGAGAGATTCCATCTTTATGAAATCTCTCTTTAATTTTTGCAATAGTCAATCCCAATGAGGTCTTGTTCTTTCAGAGGTAAATTATATATGTAGAAACTCTGTTGTCAATTTTGTCTAAAAAAGGGAATGGGTAATCTTAATATCGAAATAAATAAACTAACTACTAATCAACTAACTCGATTACCCAATCCCATCCTAACTAAAAAACTAAAAATGTCAATGTATCTTCTGGTGTCAGACACCGGTTTTTTCTTCATTTTCTATCTCAAACACTTTCTATTAAGTATTTCGATAATATAAAGGTATAACTAGATCAGGTTAATTCCGTCATCGTTTTCACCCAATTGTATACTAGGGTATTCCCCGAATTTTTTTCTCCTTATTATCAAGTACCTTCGTGTTTAAGGAGTCAACGTTTTACTTAAAAATATTCCCATGACCAAAGTGTTAATTGCAGATGATCATTCCATGTTTGCTGATGGTATAGCCTCTATACTTAATAATGAGGATACTATTGAGGTTGTCGGGAGTTGTATTGATGGACCTACCGCACTTGAGTTCTTGAGTCAACAGGAAGTTGATATACTATTACTTGATGTTAATCTTCCAGGAATGAGTGGTATAGACGTCTGCAAAAAGGTTACCGCACAATACAAGAACACCAAAGTACTGGCCATTTCTATGTTCAATGAAGAATCCTTTGTGACAGAAATATTGAACAATGGCGCATTAGGATATATCCTTAAGAACACAGGAAGGGAGGAGTTGCTCAAAGCGATAGACACGGTGCTGAATGGCAAATCATATTTCAGTGAAGATGTAACCCAAACTATCATGAAGGGTCTGATGAAGCACAAGTCTGACAAAGCCATTTCAACTCCACCGTTACCTAAAATTTCAAGAAGGGAAAAGGAAGTTCTCGCCCTTATTATGCAAGAACATACTACTCAAGAAATAGCTAAAAAGCTATTCATCTCTCTAAAAACCGTAGAATCACATAGAAGTAATCTACTTGCCAAACTCAATGCCAGGAATACTGCAGGACTTGTCAGAATAGCTATGGAAAATAATCTACTCGGAGACAAGAAATAAAAAAGCAAATCAGAAGTGAGTATGATAATCACTTCTTTATCCAGAGTTACTTATGGTTCTCAATTGAAATAAAAAAGGCAGCCGAAACGACTGCCTTAATTATTGTATCTTAATTCAAGTATAAAAAACGATACTATACTTCTGGTACAGCAGGGAAGTCAACTTCTACTCCTGTTACATTGTGCATAAAGTTTGTCGTAGTTATGATACCTACAGCTACCACAAGGTCAATTAGATTTTCTTCATTGTATCCCGCAGCAAAAAATTCTGCCTTCATCTCTTTACTTAAATTTCCTCTGTTTTCAGACATAGCTCTTGAGATTTTTCCAAGTGTATTTAACTTAGTATCCCAGCTTGCCTTACCTTTTCTTAGTTCCAGTGCTTGTTCGTCTGTAAAGCCATTCATCTTTGCTATGGCAGTATGAGCAGCTTGGCAGTATGAGCAATTGTTTACATTACTTACTGCAAGGTCAATTACTTCCTTTTCTTTTTTAGAAAATGAAGTCGCCCCGTTTGCGTGAGTTAGGAAGTTACCAAGTGCATTCTTAGAATGTGCCATTGCTGCATAAAGATTCGGAACAAACCCAAGAGCTGATTCAAGGCTTTTGAAAATTTCTTGATTCTGTGGTGTTACCATGTCTGCCGTAGGCACTTTAATAGATGTTTCTTTACTCATTGTATATTTTTATTTTATTGTTTTTATATCACCGTTGTAAACACCTTTTAAGGCTTTGTAGTTCTTGGTTTTAACACCTTTTATAAAAAAATCTAACTCTTACAACCAGATCTTCCACCTAGGTTTTAACTTACATTTCTTGAAGTGGCTCAGCAAAAAACTCATTATTAATTTTTTATATTTATAGTTTTCAATTGGTCATATGAATTCAGCTCTACTATACGCTACGTTTATTTCTTTATTATTTGCCATCTCTCTTCAGAGTCAACATATTAATGGGCTTACAGCAGTTGCTACGCCGGGTTCATTTGATAATGATCCTTACAAAAGAATCAAACAGACCAATGCACAATGGGCCTGTCTTGTCCCCTATGGATTTACAAGAAAGGAAGAATCTACCGTTCACTATAATATGGATCGACAGTGGTGGGGAGAGAAAAAAGAAGGTATAATAGAAAACATAACGCTACTGAGACAGAATGAAATGAAGGTCATGCTCAAGCCGCAAGTATATGTCCCGGGCGGGTGGCCAGGTGACATCAACTTTGATAGTGACAACGGCTGGGAAGAGTGGGAGGCCAGTTATAAAGCGTTTATTTTGTTCTATTTGGACATTGCAATTGCAGAAGAGGTAGAGATTTTCTGCATAGGAACCGAGTTTAAACATTCTGTTGCACAGCGTCCACAATTCTGGAAAGATCTCATACAAGAAATGCGCAAAACATATTGCGGAAAACTGACCTACTCCGCTAATTGGGATCATTATCGTGAGATCAGTTTCTGGCCTTATCTTGATTATATAGGCGTCAGTGCATATTTCCCATTAGTCAATAAGAAAGAGCCTACTGTCAAGCAAATTAAGAAGGCATGGGAACCTTGGATATCAGATATGGCTCAGTATTCTGAGAAACAAAACATCCCCATTCTATTCACAGAGTATGGCTACCTCACAGTAGATGGTTGTACTTATAATACCTGGGAGCTAGAGAAAAAGGTCAAATCAACTGCCATAAATGAACAAGCTCAAGCCAATGCATTTGAGGCATTATACTCGATGTTGTGGGACGAGCCATTCTGGGCAGGAGGATTCATATGGAAATGGTTTCCTAATGATCAAGGCCATGAAGGCTATATACCACGAGATTATACGCCTAAAAATAAAAAAGCCGAAACCGTTATTACTAAATGGTTTGGAAAGGATAAGCATAATTAAGCACGAAGGTTTGATGGACTCTCGATACATGACTAGATATACTGAAAACCTATAGCCTTCCCCATTCCTAATTTTTATAATTTTATAATACAATTAAGACTCTCTAGCGGGCCTAACCGTCTAAAGGGTTGTCTATTCTAGTCTGAAACCAAAATTGAAAACCAACAATGCGCATTATAAAAACGGTAAAAACACTTAAAAAACACCTAGACATAAGCCGTAATGAGGGTCTTACCATCGGCTTTATCCCTACAATGGGAGCACTGCATGAAGGACACATGTCACTTATTGATAAAAGTAAATCACAAAATAAAATAACCGTTGTAAGTGTATTTGTCAATCCGACACAGTTCAATGACAAGTCTGATCTCGATAAATACCCGAGAACCCTAGAAAATGATGCCGCTATGTTGAAGGCCAGAGGTTGTGATATTGTTTTTGCGCCAAGCAACAAACAGATCTACCCTACTGGAGAAGACATGGATGTAACACTTGATATCACCTCTCTTACCAGAAATATGGAAGGGCCTAATCGTCCTGGTCACTTTGAAGGTGTCGTACAAGTCGTCCACAGATTACTGTCTATTGTAGGTCCTAACAAGCTCTATATGGGGCAGAAGGATTTTCAACAATTCAGCATCATCGCTTACATGTTGAAAAAGCTCAAAATGAAAACTAAACTGGTTGTTTGTCCCATAATAAGAGAGGAAGACGGATTAGCTATGAGCTCTAGAAATGTTAGACTTACCAAGAGTTCTCGTTCCAAAGCGCCTATTGTGCATCAAACACTAGTCTACGCCAAGGAAAAACTAGGCAAAATCAAGGTCTCTACTATTGAAAAGAATGCTTTAGCTAAATTATCTGAGCCAGGATTCAAACCAGAATACTTTAAAATAGTAGATGGCATAACAATGGAACCTATCAAGGATCATACTGACCACAAGTATATAGTAGCTTGTGTTGCCCTATGGGCTAAAGATGTCAGGCTGATAGATAACATGATTCTACGTAAGGGCAAATAGTAACTTTAGGGTACCTCTATTTACTGTCTCTTGGAATGAGAGTAGAATAGAATGGAATTAGACGAGGCGTGAAGAAGAAGTTTAGCCATAGCTAAACGACTGAAGAACAACGAATTATAAATTCTTTCTATTCGCTCAGGAAAATTTTCAATTTTATGGTCAGCCAAGACCATAGTTAATAGATGTACCCTTTACTTAATGAGCAGTGTGAAATTGACACATTATTGAATTATTAAATATAATTTTGAGCTATGTTATTACAAATACACAAATCAAAAATCCATAGAGTAGCTATCACGCAGGCTAACTTGAATTATGTAGGGTCAATCACAATAGATGAAGACCTTATGGAAGCTGCCAATATACTGGATGGTGAACGCGTACAGATTGTTAACAATAACAATGGAGAACGTCTAGAGACTTATGTCATAACTGGAGAAAGAGGTTCTGGAGTTATCTGTCTCAATGGTGCTGCAGCAAGAAGATGTCAATTAGGTGACATTGTAATTATCATATCATATGCATACATGACACCAGAGGAAGCTAAGCAGTACAAGTCTATTTCTATATTCCCTAATGAGAAGAATCTCTTAACATAAGAACTACAGCAACAACTTGACTGATCAACTGAAATCCTTTCTCAAATTCGCCATATTCCTAGGTCTAGGCTTTTTTCTTTTCTGGATTCTATACACCAATTTTGATGCAGCCTATCAAGAAGATTGTGCTCTCAAGGGCATTCCTACAGTTGATTGTTCTCTGATAAACAAACTTATCACAGACTTCAAGGCGACTAAGTCGATATGGATATTTGTGATTATTGTAGCCTATATGTTCAGTAATTTTCTGAGAGCATTGAGGTGGAATCAATTATTAGAGCCACTGGGTTATAAGCCACGGGTACTTAATTCTTTAGGTGCATTGATGATCGGTTATTTTGCCAATCTAGCCCTACCAAGACTCGGTGAAGTTGTTAAAATAGGTACGATTTCTAAGTATGAGAATATCCCATTTGAGCAAGCATCGGGTACCGTTGTAGTAGATAGAATATTGGATCTTATATCATTGTTAGTCGTTTTTTGCCTAGCCTTAGTATTATCATTCAGTACGTTTAAAGAATACTTCTCAGCACATGCTAAGCTCCCAAGTTTATCTCAATCTATATGGTTAGGTGGTATCGCCATTGTAGGTATAGTGGCTTTGTTTTTCATCAATAGATGGATGAAAAATACAAAAAGGAACAATCCTATATTATCAAAAATAAATAACCTAAGAGCAGGCTTCCTAGATGGTCTGACCTCTCTTAAGAATGTATCTAACTTTCCTTTACTTATAGCGTATACGCTAGGAATCTGGTTGATGTATTATCTCATGACCTACTTGTGTTTCTTTGCATATGAGCCTACATCTCATTTGACACCTATTGCTGGATTGGTCGTATTTGTATTTGGTACTTTGGGTATGATTTTTCCTTCTCCTGGAGGAATGGGCAGTTATCAGTTTCTTATTACCCAAGGCCTTGTCATCTATGGCATCAATGCTGTTGATGCTTTCTCTTTTTCTAACATTGTCTTTTTTGCCATCAATATATTTGGAAATATATTCTTCGGCATTTTGTTCCTGGTTGTATTGGGGATATACAATAGAAATAGTACTTAATCTACCACACTAAGAATAACCGCTTATAAACTTATATAAAACCAGTTATGTTTAACTAAAATAATTATTGCCTTCCAGATACTGTATTTTCACATAAACAGGTTCTGTCGTAAAACCGCTATTGTTGGTAGAAAAACAAGTTTTTGCACATCATTATTTCTCTTATTTCTGTTCTATAAGTACAAATAAGTGATGTATGACAACCCCAACAATCAAAACAATCAATTTTACTCCTGTAGCTGAATTTGACACTTTTCTTTCTGGACTAGTATCCAAAAGCTTTGAATTCTTTGCTGAGATAATAAAATCAGTGGTAATAACAATAGAAAAGACAACTGACCCTCGTGTTCCATTCAGAACGCAGATCACGACAGTATTAGAGTCAGGTTCGGCCATCTTATCATCTGAGTCTGTTTCCTCTAATCATCTCGCTGCTTTCTCTCAAGCATTGAGCCGTATGGAGAGACAACTGGGTAAGTTGGTATAATATTCAACTTAATTGCTCCTAAACAGTTTATACTCATGGTTATAAAACTTGATTAAGCGCAATTTCTCTTGAACTACAAAACTGATCGACTTGTCCCCTATTAACATTGTTAACATCTCTTATCCAGATAAGAAAACCAGTAAGGCGATTTTGAAGATATCAGGTCTTCCATTTTCGTTTATAGAACGTATAAAAATGAGGGGGATAGGTTGTACCAAATTGCAAATCATAGAATCTAGTCCGCAGGTATCTCAGCTGGTTTCAGCCAACACAGATACTGCTTATTGCAATATTGAATTACGGAAAACAGGTATCGTTGTAGGTTTCAATTCCGTTATGAGAATATACGCCTGGTGTATTCCTTATCACCAACTTAATATGTATTACAACGCAGGCCAATTATCAATTTACGGTCCTTATCATAACATTAAAGCAATAGCTCCATTTAATGGAACAGTTGATAAGAAGTTTATTAAAAAAGTATTGACACTTAAAGCTGCTGTGCAAGGAAATCCGTTATATTAAATAAGTGGCTTCAGATAATAAAAAGGTTATTTCTTAAATGCTTGTGCCCAACCAATAGCTTTAACAAGTTTGTTCTTGATATCATCGTAATCAAAGCCACCGTTACTATCTTTTACAAATAACTTAGACCCGAGACCTACACAACTTGCGCCAGCTTTGAACCAAGCCTCTATGTTTTCTTTCTCTGCGGTAACGCCACCTGTAGGCATAACTTTAGTCCATGGTTGCGGGCCTTTTATAGCCTTTATCATTCCTGGGCCATAGATGCCACCTGGAAAGAGTTTAACGATTTCGCAACCTAGCTCTTCTGCCTTACATATCTCAGTAAGAGATCCACAACCAGGTGACCATAATACTTTACGGCGGTTACATACTATTGCTATGTCTTCTCTGAAAACTGGTGTTACGATAAAATTAGCCCCCATACTCATGTACATAGAAGCCGAAGCTGCATCTGTAACAGAACCTACGCCTAAGATCATCCCAGGTAATTCACTGGCACAATACTTACTGAGTTGTGAGAACACCTCATGAGAAAAATCAGCACGAGCAGTGAACTCTAATAATTTGGCTCCACCATCATAACATGCTTTCACAAGTTTCTTAGCCACTTCTATATCGGGATGATTGAAAAGCGGTACGATACCTGTGCTTTCCATTGCATTTATAACTTCTATTCTTGTAAAATTAGCCACTTTCTTAAATTGTAGATTGAAATAATATCTAAAACAAAGGAACACCTCAAGCTATGAAACCTAAGGTGTTCCTATCTAATGCGTTATTTAACGAGAAACTCTTCCACTGGCGTCTCCGCTCATAAGTTTCTCTACTTCTTCTATTGTTGATAGGTTAGCATCTCCTTTGATAGTATGTTTCAATGCTGATGCTGCAACAGCAAAATCTAGTGCTTTCTGATCATCTTGATCATAAGACATAAGTCCATAAATAAGACCTCCCATAAAACTATCTCCACCTCCTACACGATCAACGATATGTGTCAGGTCATAATTTCTTGACTCAAACAATGTCGTGCCATCATACAATACGCCTGCCCATGTATTATGTGAGGCAGATATTGAACCACGTAAAGTTGTAATTACTTTCTTAGCTCGTGGAAACATCTTCATCAATTGCTTAAGAACCGATAGATAAGCTTTGCCATCTACAGAACCGCCATGCGTCACATCTACACCTTCAGGATGTAACCCGAAATGCTTTTCTGCATCTTCCTCGTTTCCTAGTATAACATCGCAACCTGCAACAAGCTCTGGCATGACGTCTCCTGGCTGCTTCCCATAATTCCATAATTTCTTACGGTAATTAAGGTCAGTAGAAACGGTTACCCCTAGCTTATTGGCAACTTGTATCGCTTCTAGACAAGCGTCTGCTGCACCTTGAGATATAGCAGGTGTAATACCTGTCCAGTGAAACCATCCTGCATCTTTGAAAATTACTTCCCAATCTACCATGCCTTTTTCTATCGCAGACATGGATGAATAAGCACGGTCATAGATGACTTTACTACCTCTACTGACTGCGCCAGTTTCTAGAAAATATATTCCTAATCGCTCACCTCCTCTGATAATACTATTTGTATCAACACCTCTTTTTCTAAGTTCCATCAGTGCACATTCTCCAATATCATTATGGGGAAGTCTAGTGATGAACTCAGAAGGGACACCATAATTGGCTAATGAGACAGCAACATTACTCTCCCCTCCTCCATATATAGCATCGAAGTTATCTGTTTGCGAAAAACGCTTGAAACCCGGTGGGCTCAAGCGTAGCATTATTTCTCCGAATGTAACAACCTTTTTCATTGTTAAATTTCTTGTTTATTAATTTATATTCCTAATGCTTGACCACCACCAATCTGGATAGTTTCTGCTGTGATAAATGCAGCATCTTTACTTGCTAAGAAAGAAACAACACCTGATACATCTTCTGGTTGTCCTAGTCTTCCTAACATTATGTTATTTGCCCATGAAGCAAATACCTCTGGCTTCGTAGATTTAATTCCTATGTGGAAATTAGTATCAATTGTTCCTGGAGATACTGCGTTTACTCTAATCCCGTACTCAGCTAAATCTTTTGCTAATGCTCT
>JALZVB010000062.1 GCA_023300835.1 Saprospiraceae bacterium
ATAGGATAGTGGTCAGAAATAATACTATTGAATATATATTAAGCTTCATAGTTTTTAGTTTAAATTTTTTCTAATACTTCATAAAATTGTCTTGACCCACTTCCATCTGAGAAGTAACCATAAGTCAATCTGATGACATGTTTGCCGTCAACTTCGTCTGGTATAAGCATATTAGAGCCATCACATGGTACATCAACGAATAAGCCTGGTTCTGTATTACAGTCTAATGCTCTGTTACCTGAAAATAATCCTGAGCCAGCGATAACAGGAGCCATTATTGAATTATCAGATTCATCCAAAATAAAATTGAATGAACTTCCAGACCAACCAAATGGTCCCCAGAAATCATTATAAGAGAATGTAGTAGCGTCTACAGAACCAATAAATCTTTCTTGACCTCTCCAATCTGCAATGCCACTCTGAACATTGATTCTATAGTAATCACTTTCTATTACTCTATACAACCCGGCAAACCTACTCAGAACAGCAACATTCATTTTGCCTCCTAATGTAAGATCTCCCTGTGCTGTTTCTCCTTCAAATGACAAAACCCAACCTGAACCTACAGGAAGTAATACTTGGTCATCTGGTAGTCCAGCACCATCTATTGTAATACCTTCTCTGAGTTGATTATAGTCTATAGTGTCTCGTACTTCTAGTAAATTATCAGCACCAACAGTATAAGATTTAAACAATATTCTTTCTGTACTCATCCCAGAATTTGCATCTGTATATGTACTAAAAACATTAATTTTTGTTACTGCTCTTTCACCATTAACAACATTAAATGCGATAGGATAATTAGGTGTCCCAGCTTGGAATGACACAACAGGCGTCAAAATTTGTAAAAAAGGATCTGCAATTTTTTGTATGCCTCCTGTAGAGTTCTCTACAAAATCATCATCACCACACGAGCCAATCATAAAGATAGCGATGAAGAACAAAATATATTTATTTAATAATATTTTCATTTTCTTATGTTTTATTTGTCCCAAAATACCTTGTCAGTAAGAGATCTACCGAGAGGTGTATTGCTATTAAAATCTAATTCAGATTGAGGGTATAACCGTATCGATGGAAATACATTCTGACCCAATTCAGTCCTTGTAGGTGTATTCAAAATACCGGAAGTTGGATTAGTAAATACACCATTACCTTCATTATCCAATCTTCTCATTTCAATCCAACCTTCAGATTCCTGTAGGCCGTTCATAGATATCCACTTCTGTACAGCTAGAATCCCCAATTTTGTTTCTTCCGCTGAAGCTGCATCATATACGGCATTGTTTGCCAGATATTCTGCAGAACCTGCTGCTCCTATATGATCGAAATGTGCAGTTACAGCGTTGTCAAACATTAATTTTTCATCATCTGAAGTTCCGTACTTCATTGCTGCTTCACTTCTCAGGAACATTACTTCCCAGTTACTCATAAGGATAACATCATTTGCTTCTCCATATGCAGCCGCAGCTGGAAAACTAAAGTCATCTTTACTAGGGGCGATAAGGTCTTGTACATTACCTTGGTCCAGTCCAGTAATATCTCCTCCATTTACTGGCACATCGTATAATAATTGTAATCTAGGATCATTCAATTCTTCTAGTACACTTACAAACGTATTACTTGCTGTATAAAACATACCAATTCCTTGCTCTCTACGTGCATATTGAGGGTTCCAGTTGTTAGTGGCACCTCCTGAAAAAGAGATCGCAGCCATGTCTTCAGCAGTCTCGATAAAATTTCCTCTATCAACTACAGATCTGATTCTATCTGAATCAGTTCCTTGTCGGACAAGTAGTCTCAACTCCAGAGAATTGGCAAATTTGATCCATGACTCGATATCGCCAGCATACATAACATCCTCAGCACCAAAATCATCTATTGAGCTTAATTTAGCTCTTGATGCATCTATTCTAGTAAGTAAGTCTGTATAAATTGTTTCTGCATTATCATAAGCAGGTACAATGGTTGCTCCATCAGCACCACCAATAGCTTGACTATAAGGAATGTCACCATAATGGTCTACCAAATTTTGATAAATAAGCACAGAGTAAATATCTGCTACGGCAGATCTTGTACCATTACCATTTTTAATAACAAAGTCAAGATCAGATAATGCTTGTAGGTAAGAGAATGACCATTCTGTATTATAGTCACCTGGAACAATAAAGTATCTTTCAATGTCTAATAATGCTACACCTGGGCCTCCAGCCCAGTATTGAGACAATACAGCATTTTCTTCGTTAAAATAACCATCTAATGCGATGGAATAAAAAACCATACCTGCCGTCAGAACCTCCGCAGGTCGGGCTGTAGGTGATGTATTGGGGTCAATATTAAACTTGGCTAGATCTTCACCACATGAAGAGGCGAATACCAATGAGAATATGACTATGTATAGTTTGATTAATTTCATTTCTTAGTTTTTAGAATTGAATATTTAAGTTAATTCCATAACTCCTCGACGGTGGTGTCTGAGATGTTTCGATACCAGTAACATTACTTTGAGTAGTACTTGGACCATTAACTTCTGGATCAGCAAATGAGTTTACTTCAGGTAACCAGAACTTGAGATTCTTAGCAAATAATCTAATAGATGCTCTTTCAATAGGTAATCTGTCTAAAATACTATTACCTACATCCCAAGAAAGGCCTAATTCTCTTAGTTTAATAAAACTACCATCAAAAACTTGACTAGATGCATTACCATCATTCAAATAGTCAAAAGCATTTGTTTCATTTTTGTTTTCTTCAAAACTAATATTTCCATCAGCATCGATAACTTCTATGACGCTGTTTTCAACTACAAATGGTTGTCTATCTCCAATTAAGGTAGTTATTGCTGTACCGTTAAATTCTGTAGCAGCTTGTGTAAGTGAGAAAATTTCTCCTCCCTGTCTTGTATCAAGTAAAAAATTGAAACTGAAATTTTTGTAACCTATTTTTGATGCTAAGCCCCCTATCCAGTCTGGTTGTACATTGCCGACAGCTTGCACATCATCAGTGTATTTGTTTATTCCGTTATCAGTTACGACTTGCTGTCCTGCGTCGTTTACAACCGCTACTTGTGACTTAAAGGTGCCAAATGGCTGGCCTTTTTCTGCTACCAAGGTTACACCTCTACCACTGTCCCATATCACTAGTTCATCAGTTTCGTCAGAAACCTTAACAACTTCATTTGTGTTTTTTGCAAATGTTAAACCTAAGTCTAAACTAAAACCATTAGAATTAGAAATAGGTCTATAGTTCAATGCAACTTCATGCCCATTGTTTTTAATTTCTCCTACGTTTAGCGCAGTGCTACTAGCTCCAGAAGAACGTGGTAGACTTACGACAACTATTTGATCACTGTGTTTAGAATTATAGTAAGTATACTCTAAACTCAATTTGTCGTCAAAGAATCCTGCATCAACTCCAAATTCAAAAGTTGTTGTTAATTCAGGCTTTAACTCAGGGTTTCCAATTCTTGAACCTTTAGTAAAACCTGTTTGTCCATTAAAAGGAAAGCTGATGTCGAAAACATCATTAAAATCTGCAGCAATTGGGTTTCCAAAGAACGTAGAATTAAGTAAAAATAACCCAGCATCCTTCCCTGTCGTTCCATAACTCGTTCTAACTTTTAAAAAGTTTAATTTGCTCGAAGGGCTAAGGTCTAAATAGTCAGTAACTATTGCAGTAGCACCTATTGCATGATAGAAGAAGCTATTAGCACCGCTATCCTCTTCAGTCCATGGTAATGTCGATGACCAATCATTTCTTGCAGAATATTCAAAAAATAGTTTATTATCTATTCCAAAAGATACATTTCCTAATGCTCCCATGATTCTATAGTGAGAATCAGCTTGTGATGCTCTTGGAGCGGCTAATGAGTTAGCTAAATTGTAAATGTCAGGTACAACAAGTCCTCCTTGAGATGCACTTGTAACATCATTGATAGTTCTATCAAAAATATTATACCCTGCTGATACACCAAATTTATACCTCTCGGTAGTACCTAAGTTCTTAGAGTAATCTAACATTGCGGTTGCATCAACATTTGTTGTGCTGACAATTCTTCTGGTAAAAGAACCTGCACTGGTTTGTCTTCCTCCTCTATTAGATAATTCAAGGTTATCTCCAAAAACTAAATGATCATCATAACTATATACAGGTGTCGCTTCAGTTATTTCATTGGTAACTAAGTTAGTACCTACTCTTGTGGACAGTGATAAATCATCCATTAATTGGTAGTTGAGGGATAAATTACCTAGGACATTAGTTATGTTCGCTTTATTGATGTTTTCATTTAAAACAAAGAACGGATTTACGGTAAATGAACCATAATAACCTCCAAAACTGTGAAATGGATTAGTGTAGTCTCTAAGTTCATTATAAGGCTTATCGACAGGTGCTTGTATTGCATTAGCATAAGCATTCTGACCTTCAAATGCTCTAGATCCTTCCTGTGCTGTATTCTGAGTTACATTTGCATATGTAACACCAAAGCTAGAAGTTAACTTTTCTGTTAAGTTTGCAGAAGCTTTTAGAGTAATGTTATTTCTGTTATAATCAGTGTTTTCTAGTATACCTCTTTGATACGTATTAGCAAAGGAAGTAAAGTATGTGAAATCATCATTCCCACCAGAGATAGAGAAATTGTTTTCATTTGTTCTTCCTGTTCTAAAGAAGTTCTCCAGTTGATCAGGAACGGCACTATAAGGTCTAGATAGATATTCTAAGTCGCCGTCACCATCGGCGTCGATTGGACTTGTCCATGGTCTCACAACACCATCAAAGGCTGGTCCCCAAGAGAAATTTTCTCCTGAATCCCTATTTGTAGAGCCGTCTGGATTTAATATCCCTTGACCGTACTGGTCTTGACGGTCAAGTAATACATATGCTCTTTCAAATGAAGTCGTTGAGTTGAAGCTGACTTTTGGTTTTCCACTCTTACCTGATTTAGTCGTAATTAATAGTACTCCTGATGCTCCTCTTGAACCATACAATGATGTTGCCGATGGTCCTTTTAGTATTGTTACAGACTCAATATCATTAGGATTGAAGTCATTAAATCTGTTTCCGAAATCAGAGTAGCCGCTTTCTCCTCCACCTGCACCACCTGTAGTGGAAGCATTTGCGATAGGAATACCGTCTACTACAATAAGTGCATTATTATCACCAGTAAGTGATGCTTCTGACCTAAGAACAATTTTACTAGATGCTCCTACTGATCCCGATCCAGTTGTAATCTTAACACCAGCTGCTTTTCCTCTTAACGCCTCCAATGTGTTTTTATTTGGGGCCGAATTGAGTGATTCTGCACCAACTGTTTGATTGGCATACACAACTTCCCTAGAATTTCTCGTTGGTCCCAATGCTGTAACTACAATCTCTTCTAACAACCTACCTTCTGACAT
>JALZVB010000063.1 GCA_023300835.1 Saprospiraceae bacterium
GAAGCAAAAAAGAAGGATGTCAGACTACTGACAGTAGTTGGCTGCGGCGGAGACAGAGATAGGTTGAAAAGACCTAAGATGGCAAAAGTTGCAGCGCTTTATAGTGATATCCTGATTTTATCTTCTGATAATCCGAGGAGCGAAGATCCAGATGAGATAATAGCAGAAATGCAAAAGGGTCTGGATGAGAAACTTTCTCAGAAAGCGCTAAAGATTACAGAAAGAGAAGCAGCCATTAAGACGGCATGCATGATGGCTAATGCCGGCGATATAATATTAATAGCTGGAAAAGGTCATGAGAAGTATCAAGAAATTAAGGGAGAAAGATTCCCTTTCGATGATAAAAAGATTGTGTTGACTCATATGAGTTAATGACAATTTGTAAGAATAGGTTCTATTATCATTCTCAGGTTGGTTTTAACAGTTGCAGTAGGATTTATATGTGGAATAAAGATTCTCGTACCTGCTGCGCTGTTATTTTTTTGAGAACTAGAACTATTTTAAACAAACGTTATTTAGTGCAAATGGTCAAATAGGCTATGTTAAAAATATAGATTACTTGTTATATCATTTATTTGAATTTTTAGAAAAGACTTACGACTTGCCTGGTGCAGGTTTGTTTCAGTTTATAACTTTTCGAGCTGCAATGGCAATCATTATATCGTTAATGATTTCTCTAGTTTTTGGGACTCGAATAATATGTTCTTTGAAAAGATTGCAAGTTGGTGAGTCTATAAGAAATTTAGGCTTAGACGGTCAATTAGAAAAAGAAGGTACACCTAGTATGGGTGGTTTACTTATAATAGTATCGATAATCGTGCCAACGCTTTTGTTAGCTAGATTGGATAACGTTTATGTTTTACTTATCTTATTGTCTGTCATTTGGTTTGGTGCAATAGGCTTTATGGATGATTATCTTAAAGTTGCCAAGAAGAATAAAAAAGGACTAGCTGGTAAGTATAAAGTGATTGGCCAAGTTGTTATGGGACTTATTGTTGCGTTAACGATGTTATGGAACAATGATATAACTGTAAGAATGCCAGTCTCTCAAGTAGAAGGTACAGACTGGGAAATCATTGAATCATTTCAACAGGTAATTCCTCAAGTCAATAGCCTACCTATTACAACACAAATGGCCTATGTAAAAGCGCCAATAACCAATATGCCTTTCATTAAAAATAATGAACTAGACTATTCTTATTTCGTAAATAAGAATACTGATCTGGTTTGGATCATATTTATTCCTCTAGTTATATTTATTATTACTGCTGTTTCTAATGGTGCAAACCTGACGGATGGATTAGATGGTTTATTAGCAGGTATAGCTGCGATTATAGGAGCGACTTTAGGGGTATTGGCCTATTTGTCTAGTAATGTCATTGTTGCTGATTATCTCAATATTTTATTGATACCTGGAAGCGAAGAGATCGTTGTATTTTCTGCATGCTTTTTGGGTTCACTAATAGGTTTCTTATGGTATAATTCTTATCCCGCTAGTGTTTTTATGGGTGATACAGGAAGTCTTATGATCGGAGGCGTAATTGCTGTTCTAGCAGTTATGCTGAGAAAAGAATTATTGATTCCGATTTTGTGCGGTGTCATATTAATGGAGAATTTATCTGTTGTCCTTCAAGTATCGTACTTTAAATACACCAAACGTAGAACGGGAGAGGGAAAAAGAATATTCCTAATGTCTCCTTTACATCACCACTATCAGAAATTAGGAATTAATGAAAATAAAATAGTTGTCCGTTTCTGGATAGTATCAATTTTACTTGCAGTCTTTACAATTATAACGCTTAAGTTAAGGTGATCAGTAGTGTCGCTATACTAGGTGCAGGAGAGAGTGGTATAGGTGCTGCTCTTCTAGCAAAAAAAGAAAACATTGATGTTTTTGTATCTGATTTTGGAGCAATTGCTTCCAAGTACAAACAAGAACTCATAAATAATAATATCCCATTTGAAGAAATGGGACATAGTTTTGAAAGATTAGAAAAATCAGATTTAATTGTAAAAAGTCCAGGAATCCCTGACAAAGCTGAGATAGTAAAACAATTTCGACTAAGGCATAAGGAAATAATCTCGGAAATAGAATGGGCATCTAGATTTTATGATGGAAAAATTATTGCCATAACAGGCAGTAATGGTAAGACAACTACAACAAGCTTAATCCATCATATTATCAAAGAATCCAAAGAATCCATAGGTTTAGGTGGTAACATTGGTCATTCATTTGCGAGACTGGTAGCTTCAGATTTGGATTATGATTGGGTAGTTTTAGAATTAAGCAGCTTTCAACTGGATGGAATAATTTTATTCAGACCTGATGTTGCTGTCATTCTTAACATCACACCTGATCACCTGGACCGATACAATTATGAGATGTCATTATATGCACAAGCGAAGTGGCGTATTACGATGAATCAAACAGAAAATGATGTTGTCGTAATAAATAAAAATGATGATTGGAGCAATAAGCTTTTATCATTAAAATCTACCAAGGCAAAGGTTGTCAAGGTAGCTTACAATAAGAATGAAATTTCTTGTTCAACGGAAGAAGGAATTAATGTAGCTGATCTTGATTTGAAATTACCAGGTGAACATAATTTGTTCAACGCTAAGGTTGCAACTGAAGTAGCTTGTCGTTATGGTCTTGATAAAAGACTGATAATTGCAGGTTTAGAAAGCTTCCAAGGAATTTCTCACAGGCTAGAATATGTTATTAGTGTAAATGATGTTAAGTATATCAACGATAGTAAAGCAACTAATGTTGAATCTGCACAAGTAGCATTAGAATCTTATACTGATGGCATCATTTGGATTGCAGGTGGAGTAGATAAAGGAAATGACTATTCTTTGATTAAAGAAGTTGTTACCAATAGAGTGAAGCTAATAATATGTTTGACATTAAATGATGCTCCTTTAAGAGCAGCATTTGAAAGTGAAACAAAAATCATAACTACATCTTCAATGGAAGATGCAATATTAATATCAGAAAATAATGCTGTTCCGGGAAACGTAGTTTTGTTATCTCCGGCATGTGCAAGTTTTGATCTATTTAGAAATTACGAAGATAGGGGAGACAAGTTTAAAGAGGCTGTTAATAAATTAGAGAAAAATACTTTATAAATACATTGATCGCATTAAGGAACATATCAGATAATCTTAAAGGGGACAAAACCATTTGGTTCATTGTAACTATGTTAGGTATCTGTTCTATATTGGCTGTTTACAGTTCAGTAGGAAGTATGGCTTATAAGATGCGTGATGGTAATACGGAGTATTATTTGATTCAGCAGATTTTGTTTATTTCTGTAGGGTTCGTCTTTTTGTATATGACATATAAGTTTAATTATATGTTTTATTCTCGGATTGCACCATTGTTATTATTTATAGCGATACCCTTGCTTATTTATACGTTGGGTTTCGGAACAGAGATCAATGATGCTATGAGATGGATTACAATTCCATGGATAGATAAAACATTTCAGACTTCTGATTTTGCAAGATTAGCCTTGATAATATATATAGCAAGAGCTATTTCTTCAAAGCAAGAAGTTATAAAGAATTTTAAATCTGCATTTGTTCCTATTCTCATTCCTATTGTTGTGGTTTGTGGATTGATAGCACCAGCAGATTTGAGTACAGCAATGTTGTTGTTTGCAACATGTATTCTAATGATGATTATAGGTCGTATTTCAATTAAATACATCGGGTTATTGATGTTAATGGGAATATTTATGATGGGAATATTAGTTCTTATAGGAACTGCATTTCCTGAGCTAGTAAGATTAGAAACATGGGTATCAAGAGTTACTGATTTTTTTAATAATAGTGATGGTGGCTGGCAAGTACAACAATCTAAAATTGCAGTTGCTAATGGAGAATGGTTTGGGTTAGGTCCTGGTAACAGTACACAGAGAAATTACCTTCCATTCCCTTATGCAGATTTTATATATGCTATTATATGTGAGGAATATGGTGTTAT
>JALZVB010000064.1 GCA_023300835.1 Saprospiraceae bacterium
AAAAGGGAGTGAACTTATTAAGTTTGCTCCCTTTTTTTATGCCGAAGAATTATAAAGGAATAGTTACTATGGTCATACTGTCGCCTAGATGTAGTAGATATGTAGGCTGCTATTAATTGACTTGCCGTTCTAAATATCTCATTTTGTATTCGTTTCCCCATCCTTATCTGTCCACCCAATTTCCAAACAACAATTCTACAACAATGATGATAAGGATCATTCTAATTACTATATCTACGTTTCTATTCAACACATTACAAGCTCAAGTATTCTGGGGAAAGGTAAGTGCTAATCGATCGGCAGAGAGTTACAACAAAGCAGATTCTGTTTCTAGTGACTATATTCTCATGGAACTCAATAGAGATAATCTTGATAAATATCTTGATAAATTTGACAAGCAAGTTGAACTAAAATCTGGAAGCAAAACAACTATAGAACTACCATTACCAGATGGTACTGTTTCAAGTTTCAGAATTGAAAAAGATCATCTCATCCCTGACGCTTTACAAAATAAATTTCCTGATGTAAAAACATATAAAGGCTATGGCATTGATGACCCTAGTGCCTATCTTAGGTTCTCAAGAACAGAACTGGGCTATGACTTCAACATACAATCTGTAGAGCATCCTAAAGCTCATATAATCGTTAATGACCTCAAGTCAAACACCTATCAATGTCTGTATAAAAAAGATGCTATTATTCCTGAATCATTGAAGCATTTCAAATGTTCATCTGGAAATCACATACATCACTCAGCAGAAAAAATAAAACCTAAAGGAACACAAAGAAAAAGTAAGAATCCTAATACCCTCACAACCTACCGTTTAGCACTAGCGTGCAATGGTCAATATACTGCATTCCATGGTGGTACAGCCGCTAAGGCATTTGCAGCAATGGTGCAAACAATATCTAATGTAACAGGATACTTTGAATGGGAAATGTCAATTTCGTTTACACTAGTTCCCGATAATGATAAGCTCATATATACGGATGCAGCAACAGATCCATATGATGATGCTAATATCATAGCGATGATAGAAGAGAATAGAATCAATATACCAGCAGTAATAGGTGTAGAAAATTTTGATATTGGACATCTCTTGGGAAGTCAAAATATGGGAGGACTTGCCTATGTAGGCGCCATATGTACAAGTCATAAATCAGGCGCTGTAACATCAATCCCAGCTGCCAGTAGCAGTTTGTTTGACATAGATTTCTTAGGTCATGAAATAGGGCACCAGTTCTCAGCTAATCATACTTTCTATAATTCTTGTTATGGGAACAGAAATGAACCGACAGCAGTAGAACCAGGCAGTGGAACGACCACTATGTCTTATGCTGGATTGTGTGCACCCAACATAGTAAGTGCGCATAGCAAGGATGATTATTTTCATGGTGTCAGTATTGCAGAAATGAAAAACTTTGTAATGGATGGATATGGAAGTTATTGTGGAACAACTGATGACCTAGGAAATAATATGCCTACCGTAAGTGCTGGACAAGATTATTATATACCGGCTTCTACCCCATTTTTCCTTAAAGCAACTGCTAGTGATATCAATGAAGATGCATTAACTTATAGCTGGGAACAAGTTAATACTGGTGGAGATTATATAATGCCACCCGCTGCAAACAATCCATCAGGGCCACTATTCAGATCAAGACCACCCTCTAATAATAACATAAGGTACTTACCTAATCGAAGTGCATTGAGTGCCAATACTGAAACGATCTGGGAGGTGTTACCTTCTAGAGCCAGGACAATGGATTTTTTAGTCACGGTAAGAGATAATCATGCTGGTAATGGACTTATAGCGCAAGATGACATGCAAGTTACAACTGTAAATGACACTGGACCATTTGAAGTAAGCCCACTGGTAAACACTAACTGGCTGGGAGGCTCTAAGCAAACGATTAGCTGGAATGTGGCAAAAACAGATAAAGCGCCTATCAATTGTCAGACCATAGACCTTATGTTGTCAGATGATGACGGGATGACTTTTGCATACACATTAGTAAAAAATACACCTAATGATGGTTCTCAAGAGATTACTATTCCTAACATAGATGGTAACAAAGTAAAAGTAGCTGTCATGGCGACTAATAATATATTCTATGCCATATCAAACGAGTCAATTAATGTCGAATCTGTCATTATAGAATCTGAAGGTGGTGAATCAAGTGAAGGTGGTATTGTAGTCTCATGCTCAGATCTATCACCTGTTATAACAGCTACCCCATCTATCGTATCAGGTATGACAAATCTTAATCTTACGATCAAAATAAACGAGATTAACAATGTAAATACAGAAGGAATAATAAGGGTATATGTTCCCGTTGATCCCCGCATTACTTTTGATTATGATAGTAACCTAACTACGGTCGGATTCTCAACTGTTAATAATAACAAATGGACATATCAAGGTAACAATGGATTGTTCCATACCTTCCAGACCGAAGAAATGATTTCAGCTTCTGGGTACTCAACGATAGGCTTAATTGCCATGTTTAACCCTCAGAATGGTGAAGGTAAAACCACAATTACTACTACAATAAAACCTTATGATGGTGGAGACTGTAAAGTCAACAACAATTCAGATTCAGAGTTTATAGATTTCTTTAAGTAGAGACCAAAATACTTAGTTGATTAAAAAATTTGATTTATTAAGACTTAGATTGTGTCATAGCATTAAGAACCGTTAATGCTGTGACACTATCTTTTTTATCTATAAATATGTGGTCGTGGTAATATCCAGCAACCACATTACAACTAATATTGTGTTTACTCAATTCTGTAGAAAAGGCTGCTGTCAAACCGACAGCTTCTAGCGAAGAATGAATATTCAATGTGATCCATGAGGCTATATACGCGTACTCTAAATCATAGTGCTCAGCATCCTCCTTTAATAAAACAACGGTAACCCCTTCTTTTTCCTTGACCTCACATATTGTTACATTTCTAGGAATAATAGATATATCTTTCACGGTACAGAAAACATAATCGCCATGATTGAGGACGGGTTTCATATGAGCTATTAGTTTCTCAATATTTGTTTCTCCGATTATATTTTTCATATCTAATTCAATATTTAAACCTCAATAATCAGTCCTACTCCTCAGTCGACTTTCTGTTTTTAACATGCTTGTCAAACCAATTTAGTTGCTCCCATAGTACATGCTCAATTGACTCTTTAGCTCTATATCCATGATCTTCAAATGGCAACAATACTAATCTTGCTGTACCTCCAGAACCTCTTACGGCTTCGTAAAATACTTCGGATTGAAAAGTTAGTGTGCCCGGATTAGAATCATCATCACCATGTATAATTAATATGGGTTCGTTTACTTTATCTGCGAAGAAAGTAGGAGAACAATCGATGTATGATTTCGTAGCTTCAAATAGGGAACGGCGTTCGCCTTGGAATCCATAGGGTTGATTGGTTTTATTGTAAGAACCACTGCGGGCAATTCCAGCACAGAACAAGTCAGTATGAGCCAATAGATTGGCGACCATTAATCCACCATGACTGTGGCCAATTATTCCAATCTTATCTGGATCAGCGATACCCATGTCTATTATTTTTGCGACAGCAGCTTCTGCATCAGAAACCAATTGCGGGACAAATGAATCGTATACCGTTTCTGAGTCTCCCACCATAGGCATTCCCGTATTATCTAATACAGCATATCCACGCATCAAAAAATATTTATGCGATGGACCATAGATACGCATGAATCGATTAGAAGAACCTCTCACCTGTCCAGCAGTTTTAGCGCCAGAATATTCTAACGGATAAGCATATACAACAGTCGGAACTTTAGTCCCTTTTTTATAACCTGATGGTAACAGTAGATTAAAACTCAATTCAACACCATCATCTCTTTTGTACCGTACAATTTCACTTTTTATTTCTCGCAGCTTTGGGCTGGGATCCTTGAATGTAGTTATGGGTTGCTTAGTAATTTGAACAGTGCTTTCTCCTGATTCTGCCTCAATGGATTCTCCCATTGTTCCCAAATAATAATTAGGTACAGATGTGAGTGACTCAGACCTCATAATGAACGTATTAGGCGTTTCTGCAAAGTCAATAAAGTTTTCATATTTATCCGCATCAGATCTGAAAATTCTCTCTACTTCTCCTGTTTTAATATTCCGACGATCTACAAATGGTCGATCTCCTTTAGGCGTACCACCGCTTCCTCTGAAAAATATAGAGCCATTATCTACTTTGACAGCATACTTACCATTTTTCATCTGCGTATATAATGGAAACCCTGGGTCACTGTATCGATCATTTTCATCTAGGTCAAACCAAAGTTTGGAAGTCCCTTTGTTAATATCTAACAACCATACATAACGCCATCTTTTTATTCTTTCTCTCTGATAGACCATGAGCATGCCATCTGACTCTCCCCACATCGTGGCTTGTATACGATGTTCCGCTTTATAAATTTCCTCCGCTTCTACTTTAAATGGAGCTTCCCATCGCATGAGCTTATCTCTAGATTCAACTTCTGCCATAGGACTTCCCCCATCCAGCGCCTCTGTCCATATCAAAGTGTTAGGAGCGGTAGGTTGCCAAGAAACATTCCTAGGACCAGTAACGACTCCATGCACAGGCACCTCATTAGCAAGCGGTTGATTAACCACAGTCTTTACAAGATTACCTTCTAGATCCCATATCTCTATATCATTGGCAAAACGCCACCACCCTACTTCTTGAGACCACGGCTGTTTTAATCTCTCGACTAAAACAAAATTACCATCTGGTGAAACACTTGCATGCATGTAAGATGCCGCAGGTCCTATGGTTTTTGTTTGTTTTGTTTTAGTATCATACACAACCAATTCGCATTCTGTATAGTAAGTAAATAAGCCTTTGTCAAATTCTGTCTCAAGAAGGTTCCTTGATTCATAAGTCGATCTTGCAGTAGCACTTGCATCTTCTAGTATTTTAGGACCTTTAGGTAACAATGGTTTCTGAGGAACGTCTCCCCTGTTATTGATTCTTCTGATTAAGATTTTTTCTTGATTAGGTAACCACTTTACCGCTTGATCCATAAGTGGATTTAGAATCATATTAGGTACCTTCTCTACATGACCAGTTATATCTCCCAACCACAACTCTACCCTATCTACAAATCCAACCGACAAAGCAAATCGCTGGCCATCTACTGTCCAATATGTTGAAAGCACTTCTGCACCATCTGGAATATTAACATCAACTATCTTCCCGTTACTTATAGTTAATACCTTTGGAGAAGTACCACCATGTCTACCATGATAATAATTGTTCTGAGGATTAACTCGTGTTCCTGCTAGTTTGAGCATAGGTCCAGCCAGTTCTGATAAGGTTGGGTATAGCACATGATCCGTTAACATCATATGCGTTCTTGAAGGGGATGTCGACGTCCAAGGGATTTGTGGGGCATGAAGGATATTAAGTATGTCTTCTTCTGGTGACTGCCACACATTAGTGTTCTCTGTTGAGCTGTTTTTTTGGGCTTCTGCCTCGTTAACAGAAAATAACATACAAGAACAAAGAACCGATAGTATAATAGATATCCTTATCATCATTAGATTTTTATTGAATAGAAGCCGAATTGAAAATGAGTATTTATAGCTCATTCTCAAAACGTATTACCTAAATTAATGAAATATTCTGTAACGATGCAAAATAGAATGTTAATAGCAGTTGAGTAGTAGAATTAGTAGCTACAACAATGTGTATGAACAGTTCACAAATACAAGCTTGTTGCAACATTATTCTAATTGAGAGTTAATATAATATGCTAAACGAGCTCAGAGAATAACTACCAACATAGGCTTAATTCCCTTTATTGGATTCTTATATAATTCTGGACCACATTTTTCTATCTCTTCAGAACCATCCCTTTCGATATTAAGAAATAAGGTAGTAGATGAAGATAGCTTCAACCCTGATGCTAACACAACTGATTATACTTTTGACTTAATCAATATTGGCCATATTAAAGTAGGGTTTCATTTCTAACTTGAGAAACGTTTTCATAAATATTTATTTCGCTTTCTTAAGCCAGACCTTAAAACGACTTACAAATACATTATCTAACAACTGTTATATCACCAGAATGGATTTTACTTTGACCATCGATAAAATAAATGTTAGCCCACCACATGTACGTACCTATTTCAACATCTTTATCTTTGAAACGACCGTCCCAGCTTTGGGTACTGTCTTGAGGATCCATTTCTAATTGACTGAATAACTTATT
This sequence comes from Saprospiraceae bacterium, assembly GCA_023300835.1. Lineage (GTDB taxonomy): Bacteria > Bacteroidota > Bacteroidia > Chitinophagales > Saprospiraceae > RFSX01. The sequence continues at coordinate 6,256 of JALZVB010000064.1, forward strand.
ACCCCAGCGGTCGAAAATATGTAAATCAATATGCGACACTTCTTTTCCACCAAAAATTCGGAAACTATCATTTTGCCCATCTGCATTTGGACTAAATATGTTTGGGACATAGAACTGCCTCAATTTTTCTACTTCTACAGTAACCGTAAGTGTATCATAACAATCATCAATTGAGCTCACAATTATCATGTTTTCTCCAGAACTTACAGGAGATGCTATCGGTTCTAAGCAGTCCGTACAATCTAAGTAACTGGGATCTGTCCATAAGACATTTTGTATATCTACGCTATTTATATTTACATCTAATTGCACATCACAACCCAGTAAAATTTCATATGCTGAAGTTCCAGATAGAATAGGTATCTGCGGAGCTACAAGTTCATTACTTACTTCTTGCGTACACATATTGGCATCTCTAATACTAAGCGTATAACTATCTGGCGGCAGTTGTATATAACTATCTATGACAGAGAAATTGTTTCCGTCTATCGCATACATATATGGAATTGCGCCACCTTCTATAGTTATGATATCTATTTGCCCTGTCTCTAAGCCGTCGCAATTGGGATTAACAAAGGAGACATCTGCGACAATAATTTCAGGATCAATAAGAGAATACTCACTTGTGATTGCGCAACCAAGATTATCTGTAATCGTAACGACATAATTGTTTTCTATTAACCCGTCAATGATGGCTTCTGTTTGTCCACTTGACCAAGCATACATATAAGGTTCTTGACCACCTGTAGTTATTAAATTGATCACGCCATCACTGGCACCATTACAAGAAACATTAAACCCATTAAAGTCCGAAACAATAGCTTCGTTTTCTATCAATGGTGGTTCCACAATTTCAATTATAAGAACATCACTGTTTCCAAAATTGTCATCAACTTGAACGACGACCTGACCTGCGGGTAAGTTTATAATATTAGCGGATTCTCCTACACTTAAAATAGTACCCATGCCTTGTAAATCATTACTAAGATGTTGCCAATTGTAAGTAAATGGGGCTGTACCATTCGTTACTGAAAATGTTGCCGATCCATTAGTGTCACCAAAGCATATTACGGAGCTTGTAAAAGCTGTCGATTGGATATTGCAAATAATTACACTTAAGTTCAAATTAACAACACTGTCACACAATTGCTCACTGACTAATGTTTCTGAGAAAGCACCACTTATAAAAAAAGGCGTATCACCTATGAAGATACTATCTCCTTCACATATGTTGAATACCAAATTATTGATAGGCTGCTCTAGTTCTGTCAGCTCGACTGTTATCGTACTGTCACATCCATTTTCTAATATAATATCAAAAGAAAAAACGCCAGATTCACAAAAGGTGTTGCCTTCAATTTCGTAGCAATCATTAGCACAGAATTGATCTGTAATTCTTGTAACGGGTATAGTATAAATTTCAATTTCTTTACAAACAGGATCTGTCTGGTCACAAGCATTATTTGCTGCTACACAGAGAGTATAGAATCCAGGTTCGTCTAAAGTTAAATCAATAAATGACCTTGTATTATCTCCTATTGTTTGCCCATCCAAAGTCCAATTAAATATTACGGCGCCTACTTCTGGTTCTGTAGTAAATGTCTGTAATACGCCAGGACAAAAACGATCACTTCCCACTATAGGTGCCGTAACGGTGAGTGGTGAAATTTCTGTACTCCCTTCGAGTACTTCAAACGTCCAATTACAATTATCTCCTCTATTACCATCCATAGCGAGGTAATAATATTGTCCAATGACTAAAGGTTCTGTCGTCTCAATCTCTGCAGAAGTTCCTTCTGGAATAGCATTTTGTGCCCCGCGACAATTGGAAATTAAAGTGAAGTTTTCACAATCCGTACTTCTGTAAATACCTATTTCCAATCCAGATCCTGAGTCACAATTTGATACTGTCAATTCAATTTTCAGAGCTGCAGAACCTGCTTGGAAAGCAATCCATTGCGCATTATGTACAAACATCGTACAGAAATCACTAGGCAAAGAACCTGCTATGTCGCTTTCGTGCCTACCTGTAAATCCATCTACATCACATATAATGCATGCCTCTGCACAGGTAGGTGTCATCTCTGGAAAATCAACATCACAAGCAGACGGTTGCCCTGAAATAACTGTTGAACTAATGATAAGAATAGACAAAATAATGAGTGGAAGTATTAACTGTTTAAATGTCATTAGCAATTAAGTGTTTTAGTATTCTGATTTTTCTTTCTTCGCTCTTAAGAAAACACGTAATTAAATTTTTACAAATCGAATTGTTTTTTGAGCTCTATGGGTTTGCATTCTTACAAAGTATGGACCTACCGGAAGATCTTTGGTATACAATTGTAAAGTATGTCCGCCTGCGTTTATATACTGATTGGCCACCACTTTAATTTCGTGTCCCAAAGTATCGAAGAGGCTTATTCTTATGTTTTCCCCCTTGGTATTGAATGTTATGGTAAGCTTTTGGTCTACAGGATTCGGGAATATAGAAAGTTCTACGTTGTTATCAATAGTATCTTGAGTAGCTACCGTAGAGCAGTCTGAAAATAAATCAATTTTCTGAAATTCTCCATTAAGGATATCATTGATAACATCATCCTCTACTTCTAACCATTCTGAGAGTACTGAACCATAGACAGATCTGAAATCGTATTGCATAGGAACCCCTTCTTGTTCCGTTACATCTTGAGATATTTCTGGATTCTCTCCATGTATCTTAGGTAGAACACATGACCCAAAAAGTATTAATGGTGCTGCCGTTCCGTGATCTGTTCCATTACTGAAATTAGAACGTATTCTACGTCCAAACTCTGAGTATGTCATTCCTGCCACACGATCAAATATCTCTAGACCCTTAAGGTCTTCTTGGAATGCGTTGATAGACTCAGATAACTCTCTCAGCAATTCTGCATGAACGCCTACTGAATTTTCTCCGTCTACAACCTGGTCTGCATGTGTATCAAATCCACCTAGTGTCACTACATATACTTTGGTACGCAGTCCACCTTTGATAAGCTTAGCAACTAGTTTTAATTTCTGAGCGAGTCCGTCATTTTCATTATATAATGTAGCGCTATTTGTACCTAAGTTATTAGCTTCTTTTATTACACTACCGTATTCATTAGTTTGCTCGATCGTTTTAGTTAAGAAGTCTAACTTATCAGAATAGCAGCCTTCGTTAACCTCATTATTAACTGGTGTCGCCAGTTGACTTAGGTTGTCTGGATTGACAAGTGCAAGACTAAAGTTAGCTGCTGTGCCTTGACAAGTTTCAGAAACAGATGAACCTATTGTCAGTGCAAATGGATCTGGGCATTCTTCATTGGGAAAGTCCTCAGGAAAATTTGCATTGAAATGATCAAAGTATCTTCCTAGCCATCCTGTGTTAAGAAATGTATCTGCATCTGATGCGGTATTCCATATATCCGTAGATCTGAAGTGAGACCTGTTTTGATTAGGGTAACCGACACCTTGAACTATACCTAAATTTCCATCTTTATACATATTGTTTATAGCCGCCATACTTGGATGCAGTCCAATATTGTCTGTAAGATTAATAATATCATTCTCTGGTATTATTACTTGTGGACGAACTGCTGCCAGGTTTTCATACTGATCCAATGGGATGACACAATTAAGGCCATCATTTCCACCATTAAGTTGTACGAGCACAAGTACTCTGTCAGAATCTTGATTGACAAAACTAGAAAATACATTGTTCACAATAGGTGCAACAGATATACCTCCCAGCATCAAAGGAGTACTCACTAACGAACTTGCTTTTATAAAGGACCTTCTTTTCATTTTAGTAATATTTGTAATTCAAACGGGGTTAGATAAAACTCATGACATGCCTGTAGAAAACATCTACATACTATATCAAATAGTTCTCTGGCATCTTGAGGATTGCTCCAAAAAGAGATTTAAGTTTATTCTCTATGGCCAACCTTTTACTATCATCATTGGGCTCAGCTAAAAACTCGGAATACTCCACGGTCCACTCAAAATCTGGTAACCCAGGTATCAGTATATTCTTTAAAAAATCTATTTGCCCAGTGGATATCGGGAAAGGGAATAACACATTGGTCAAGTCAGAGATAAGTGCATTAGGGTCAGATGGGTTATTGAAATTACTAACGACCTCTATAGTATCTATTTTGACTAATCGCTGTCCTACCATTACACCTTCTAAAAGCTCATTAACAATCCGCTCTCTTTTAGGAAGGGATACAGAATTGATCCATACATCATAAAATTGTGGGCTCTGGTGAAATGCTTTCCAACCTGCTACACTAGGATGTAACAGAATTGTCATATCTAAATCATCAAGAACTCTAGATATCTCTACCCAGATAGGATACTTTCTTGTTATGTTATTTGGTAATGCTATTTCAAATGAATTAAATAGTTTGAATATAAAATCTATCGGGTGATTCACCATACAACCTCTTATAGTTGCATCGTGAAAATGTTCACTCATAAGTAAAGCTTCCAGGGCTGGTTTTACTTCATAATTATTATCTCTTATCAGGGCAGCCATCGGTTCTATGACATTGGCTTCTATATCAGCATCTATATTTGATCCAACAAACCAGATATAAAGTCTCCTACTTGTATATCGAGCCGTCTCGTCTTGTTGGAGGATGATATCGATTACAGTTTTATATTCGTTCTCTCCCTCATTTTCTATTACGGCATTGTTCAGTCTATTGGACAACTGCTTATCACTCGTATCATGTCTGTTATTAATAAAGACACTTCCTACATCACCATCATTACTTCTAGATCGCCATCCTGTAAGTGCCTTTGCTAATGCGACAACATCATCTTCGGTGTAATTAGTAGAGTCACCAGGACCAGCCGATGGGCCTTTGCCTATTGTAAAAAGCTCTAATAATTCTCTTGCGTAATTTTCATTAGGCGCTTGTCGGGTATTTTCATTACCGTTCAAATAAAGCAACATTGAAGGAGAAACTGTAATTTCTTCTACCAGTGTTCTGAAGTTACCTAGAGCATGCTTACGCAAAATGTTTAGATAGTGAAAGTCATACCCAGCCAATTCTATATCAGAGGTCACAAAATGATTATGCCAGAACAAGGTTAATTTTTCTCTTATTGATGCGCTATCTTCATTGAACAAACCCATCTGCCATCCATTGAGTGATACTTTTCTAGAGACATTGAGGTTCTGGATCGAATTGTCGGTCGGCTTACCTACCCAGCTCTCCCCGATCGGCGTATCAGGATCATCATCAAAAGAATAATTTATAGGCAGTGGTGGCAATGGGTTATCTGCCAGTAGTGTAGAAACTGTCATTGCTAACCCATTAGATTCTGCTTCTTTAATACCTCGAAAAGTAGGCCCAAATGTTGTCCTTCTCAGAAGGTGAGCCGCGTTTTCAGCAGTCCATTCTCCTACGTATGGGTCCAGAGAGGCGACCATAATATCTTGACTTTTAGTATCTGATTGCGTTTTAGCTTTTCCTATACTGCGAGCAAACAAAGATCTGCGATCCATAATGTGATGTTACTGTTCTTGTGAGTTAATTCTTATTAGACGATATATCGTTTTAATCAAACTACGTCTTGTTTCATGTTCCTTTTGCAACTTATCATTCTAAAGACAATTCTATTGACGAATGACCTACTTTTAATATGTTGTCAATACTTAACTGTCTCAATGAAGACAGTGCCCATCAAGCATTCTCTAATAAAAGAATGCCATTCCAATAAACTAATGTAACTAAATATGTACGCCATCGAAACGCATAGGCATTCCTTGTTCATCAGGTGTCCGTAAATCTAATACTCTGATGACCTTAATGTTAAATGAATCTACTTCTACAGATATCTCCGAAATTGTAGGAAATGTTTCAATGCAACCACAACAAATTACTGAAGCACTGAGTTTAGAACAGTTGTTATTCAGTAAATCCCTAAATCCCTTTAAATTGTTATCATGTAAACATGTATTATTGTCTTGATCTAAAAGCGTAAAATTTTCCAATTCTTGGTTTAGTAATGACGCTAATGAATTTTCATCTAATTCTAACAAAGCTGTAACCAACTTATCACAATCGATGGAGTCTGTATCTTCATTTGGATTAGTAATGCCGACTTTAGAAGCGCAAGAAAAAGATATACACAGTAACAATAAGTAAAGACATATTTTGATGTTCATCGTTTGTTCTATTTTATTTTTGTGAAATCACTAAATTTCTTTATTAAAAAGACGTTCATTGCTTGATTTTCGTTGGTTTAACATGGTAATAACACATACAATTTTTAGCGCATCTGGCATCCATAAGTAGAACTTAACAACCAAAAGGAAAAAACATTGTTCTCCTTATCTGAGAGTTTTACATTAAACTATCTAGTTTCTTATTTGTAGGTTTTAAAAAAGGATTTTGATTTTTTTAAAAATTCTAATCCTGATCTTGTAGGCTTATATATCGATCAAACGTACCTCCTAAACCATAAACTCTAAGAAAATCGAGACAAATGAGAAACTATTGAGAAATTCTTGGTCTAAATGTAGCTAAATCACGACTTTAGCGTTTTTTATTGAAGTTATCCAAAACAGTATATACATATATGGACATTTTCGAGAGAATAAAATCTGACAGAGGCCCTATCGGTCGGTATTCAGAAGTAGCAGAAGGTTATTTTGTATTTCCCAAACTAGAAGGGGAAATCAGCAATCGCATGAAATTCCAAGGTAAGGAATGCATAATATGGTCTATAAATGACTATCTCGGGCTATGTAATCATCCTGATGTAAGAGCGGCAGATAACGAAGGCGTTAAACAATTTGGTCTAGGCTACCCAATGGGTTCTAGAATGATGTCTGGTAATACCCAGCTGCATGATGACTTTGAGAAAGAACTGGCAGATTTTGTAATGAAAGAAGCGGCAGTTCTTGTCAATTTTGGATATCAAGGAATCATGTCTGCGGTAGATTGCCTTCTATCACGTAGAGATGTGGTTGTCTATGATTCAGGTTGCCATGCCTGTATTGTAGATGGTGTAAGAATGCACTCTGGTAAACGATTTGTATTCCAACATAACAACATAGAGAGCTTAGAAAAACAACTTCAATCTGCCAAAAAAGTAGCTGAACAAACCAAAGGTGGTATTCTCGTTATATCAGAAGGTGTTTTCGGAATGGAAGGCGACCAAGGGAAACTTAAAGAAATTGTAGCACTTAAGAAGAAATTTAACTTCAGACTTATGGTCGATGATGCCCATGGATTCGGAACACTAGGTAAAACTGGTGCCGGTGCTGGAGAGTTACAAGGTGTACAAGATGATATTGATGTTTACTTCGCCACATTTGCCAAATCTATGGGCTGTGTAGGTGCTTTTCTTGCAGGAGATAATGATGTCGTAAATTTCATGAAATATAACATGCGTTCTCAGATATTTGCTAAATCACTTATGTCTCCTCTATTGGTCGGTGGCATGAAGAGATTGCAGATGATAAGAACGATGCCAGAGCTGAAAGATAAGCTATGGGAAAATGTAAACATGCTGCAATCCGGACTCAAGAAAGCTGGGTTTGACTTAGGTAAAACCAACTCTTGTGTGACACCTGTATACATGAAGGGGGAGGTAGAAGTAGCCATGAATATGGTCTATGATCTCAGAGAGAACTATTGTATATTCTGTTCTATAGTCGTTTATCCAGTAGTGCCTAAAGGCGTAATTTTACTAAGATTAATACCTACGACAACACATACGGAAGCAGATATAAAAGAGACTATTTCAGCGTTTGAAGCGGTGCAAGAAAAATTATTGACTGGCGCTTACAAAGAAGTTGCCGTACAGTAACATAATCCTCTCTAGTTTTTATGAAAAAAAACAACTTGACTCAAGCACTCATCAGCGGTATCCAGCAGATCGGGATAGGGAATACTGATGTATATAAGACTTGGGACTGGTATCGTAAGAACTTAGGTATGGACCTTCCCGTATTTGATGAAGCAGCCGAAGCGGCACTTATGTTACCCTATACGGAAGGTGAACCAAGAAGTCGACATGCAATTCTGGCCCTCAACATGATGGGTGGTGGTGGTGCCGAAATATGGCAGTACACGTCACGCGTAGGTCAGAAAGCCACATTTGATATACAACTCGGTGATCTGGGCATCTTTGTAGCCAAGTTCAAATCAAAAGATCTACGCGTATCACATGAAAAACTATCCGCAACAACAACCGTCTCTGACATAAGAAAAAATCCCGCTGGGGAACCTCATTTCTATGCACATGATCTAGATGGCAACGTCATCGAACTCACAGAAGCAGATGACTGGTTCAATGACAAAATCTCTCATTGTGGTGGTGTCACAGGAGCTGTGATAGGTGTAACCGATATGGACACATCTATAGCGTTCTATAATAAAGTATTAGGCTATGACATCGTTGTCTACGATGAAACTAATCAATTTGATGACCTAGATTTTATGAATGCGGGTTCTAGGAAATTCAGAAGAGTACTGCTACAGCATTCGGAAGATAGAAGAGGAGCTTTCTCTCAGCTTTTTGGCAAATCAGAAATAGAACTTGTCCAAGACCTGGATCGTCAACCGCAGAAAATGTTCAAAGACAGAATGTGGGGAGACTTAGGTTATATCCATCTTTGCTTTGATATATCTGGAATGGACCTGTTGAGAGAAAAGTGTAAACAACAGAATTGTGCATTTACAGTAGACAGTGGTGATTTTGATATGGGTGAAGCGGCAGGCCAATTTGCTTACATAGAAGATCCTGATGGTACCCTTATTGAATTCGTCGAAGCGCATAAGGTTCCTATTCTCAAAAAAATAGGCTGGTATCTCAATCTCAAAAACAGAAACCAAGCTAAGCCTCTACCCCGTTGGATGGTAAAATCCATGGGACTCAATCGTGTAAAAAACTAAACCAAGCCTTCTTTTTTAAACCATTTGAAGCTTCTTCACTCTTTTTTCAGGATTATTCTAATTTTTTATAGCTGAAGAACAGACTTCTGAGGAAAACCTACGTCTAAACGTCATAAACTATATTTCTAAAAAAACTAACACATGTCAATCAACTTACTAGAAACACTAAGACAAAGCGTCACTGGTGATCTCAGCGTATATGCCGCAGACCTATACCAAGAAGATGAAAGCAATGTCAGAAAAGCCATCTCTGGTACATTTTCAACAGTACTTGCCAGTCTTATCGATAAAACAAAAACTAAACAAGGCGCTAATCAAGTATTGAAAATGCTTGAGAAGGAAGATCCAGACCTTATTGATGTAGAAGATATATTCACAAGAAGTCCACAGACTGTAAACGGATTATGGAATGCTGGTTCTCGTGTAATTACACCATTAATGGGTACGCATCACAAAGACGCATCTAATACAGTTGCAGTAACAAGTGGTATTAAAAAATTAAGCTCAGGCAAATTACTAAGAGTAGCTACACCATTTCTCATGGGCTCTATTGCCAAAGAAGTTCAGAACGGTAAACTAGATAGCGATGGCCTAGTGAGTTTACTTAAGTCTCAGAAAGCACATGTAGAATCTTCATTGCCAAAAGGCGCTGTAGATGCTATGGAGTTATCTTCATTTGGATGGACTAAAAAAGCACCGAAAGTTGTAGAAGAAGTAAAGAAAAAGCCAAAAGTAAAGAAGGAGAAAGTAGTTAGAGAAAAGGTTGTCAAAGAAAAGAAAGCCGTTCCTGTAAAAGCTGCTGTCGCTCCTGAAGTAGTGAAATCTGGAGGAATGGCTTTCTTCAAATGGTTAATACCTCTATTAGCTATCATAGGAATAATTTGGCTTGTGATGACTAAAGGTTGTGGCGGAGATAAAATAGCTGCAGTTGCACCCGTAGCAAAAGTTGCTGAGGTTGTAAAAGCAGCTCCAGCAAAAGTTGCCAATGTACTAGGTAATGTAAACGATGCGGCTATGACTGCTCTTGGGAACATCAAATTTGCAACAGGGTCAGTAGGGGATCAGATGATGGCATTTATCAAAGGTGGTGCAAAAGGAGACGGTAGATTCAGGTTCAATAATTTGAATTTTGCTTCTGGATCACATGTAATCGATGGTGGTTCTGGCCTAGAAGTAGATAACTTATCTGCTATCTTAAAAGCTTACACGGATGTAAAAGTAAACGTAGAAGGATACACAGACAGTAGAGGTAATGCTGATAACAATCAAGCTTTATCACAACGTAGAGCTGATGCGGTAAGAACAAGACTTATCAATTCAGGTATACCTGAAGGCAGAATCACAACTAAAGGATTCGGTGCTGCCAGTCCTGTTGCTGATAACGAAACAGCTGAAGGAAGAGCACAGAACAGAAGAATAGAAGTTACTATAAGTAAGTAAATACTATTTACGCTAAGTTAAAAGAGCAGGTTCCCAGTAATGGGGATCTGCTTTTTTGTTATGTTCTTTTCCTACAGATTTATAGCATCCAATTGTTAAAATCAAACTAGAACTACAAGTCAAGCGTTATATCAATTGGGCAAAATCTCAGATGGGCGGATAACTAACTCATCCTTCCACCTCCACCATAATACCCTCAAAAACATAATATATAAACGTCCCCACCACAGGTTTACAAAAAGACTGAGACAAGAGGTCCTTGTATAATTTCAGTTGACCAGAGTATTCTTTGGCCTTCTTGCGATAAGCACTTTCTGCATATTCTTTTGTTACAAAAGTCTTGTGATCTATAACCATCAATGCACCTTCTAGTTCAATAACCATATCGACATATCCTCTTACATAATTGCCTTCTTCAGTAATGGCTTGAATAGGTATTTCCCTATGGATCTTATAGGGCAGATAAGAGTCTTTTAGAAAGTCATAAAACGCTGATATAGAATTGTACAACCACGCAGCATCTATTTCTGTATCGTAGTTATACTCAGACAACTTATCTCTTATTATGTCTTGGTAATTATCGTTGTCCTTATCGTAAGCACAGATAAGATTATGAATGAGGTTACCTAAGTCAGAGTTTTCTATTCCAGCTTTATTAATATACTGTCGCGTATGAATACTTTCAATTTTTCCTGTAATTGCATTTTCTAATTCAAGTTCTTTTGAAGGGTTTTTAAATAAAGGTAGATGTTCACCCCGTTGACTTCTTGGCGAAAAATAGTTTCTTATAGAGGAAGATGACTTTGAAGAAGACAATACAACTTTGTCCATTTCGATCTTATCTATGTGAACAGGAATTGTTTTTCCATTCCAAGTAAGGGTTTCAACTGGCTCTCCTTCTATTTTGTCTTGCGGATCATCATGAAGCTTTTGAAATACAGGGCTGGCTAAACTTGGGATACTTAGGTTATTCTGACTTTTATATACAGGGATTGTGCACATAATCAAATAATCTCTTGCTCTTGTTAGCGCTACATAGAACAATCTTTTCTCCTCTTCAATACTATCCAGATGCGCCAATTTATACTCTTCAGAATTGTGGATCAACTCGTTGAACTTGACAGGCTTAGCATTAAAAACAAAAGGGTTTACCCAATACCGCATCCTTCTATTAGCCAGCGGATCATTGATATCTACATCTTTTTCGGATACCATTTTAACTCCAAATAAATCGCTCTTAAGCGCATTATCTAGATCCCACAATATAACAACTGGCCACTCCAAGCCTTTACTTCCATGATAGGTCATGACTTGTACGGCATTTCCATATTGAACGCCTTTGTCATCATCTTCTGTGGCACTCAGCTGCGCCATCCAATTAAGGAAACCTGGAATAGAAGACGCCACTTTAAGTCGATTACATGTCACTTGGTAATCTTGAGCATGCAGGAGTAAGGCATCTACATTAGCCATTCTCTGGTTGATATTTCCCCAAGCCGTAAACAATTGTTCTAATTCTAACTTATCAACCAATTCCTCAATAGCTCTTACTGCAGAGAGATTAAAACCACTTTTTCTGATGGCTGTTACTTGAACCAAGATAGGATGATTAACATCCCACTCTCCTACTTTATCTACAGACATACGTGAGGCCAACATAGCTGACTGGTCGCCATTGTATTTCATGTAGAGCAGTACTTCTGCTTTTGCCAATGCATCATTGGGATAAGTCAAGAGTTTAAGTAGGGCAGAAATAAAAATAATTTCTGGCTCCTCTACTAGACCGAATCCTGAAGAAGCTACAGAGACTCCTACCTGCGTCAGGTTATTGGATATAGATTGACAAGTTTTATTAGATCTGCATAAGATGGCAATGTCACTGTAAGTTGCCGGTCGATATGCTTTTTTGTTCTTATCAAAAACAATCGGCGGATCCGCCAGAAAACTTTCTATTCGCTTAGCTAAATGTCTAATGTTGACTTCCTTATTGGTTCTTTTCTCAGCCGTAAATTTCCAAAAATTGACAGCAGCTGCCATTGATTTCTCTTCTTCCTCTATTCTAAAGGTAGCTGAAGCTGGACCTTGTTCAAGTACAATTTCTTTCTCTGTCAATTGCGTATTAAAGGCATCTGAGAATACACGATTAGAAAAATCAATTAGGCCTTTTCGACTTCTATAAGACTTGTCTAATTGATCCCTGTACGCATCTGGAACAATATTTACTACAGACTTCATCAGCTTAGGATCAGCACCTCTGAAAGCATAGATACTCTGCTTGGGGTCTCCTACCCATATACTGTCTGGTATCAATTGAGCCAATTTAAGAAACAGAGATAATTGTATTGGACTTACATCTTGGAATTCATCGACAACAATCAGGTCATATTCTTTGGCAATAAGTTGAGAAACTGTTTTGTTATTCTTAAGCAACTGGTATACTTCAGATTCTTGATCTGCAAAATCTAATAAGCCGCGTTCTTTTTTATAAATATCATAAGTGTTCAACACCTTATATGCGTATTGATAAGATTGTGAAATATAATTCCTACAGTCTTCGTGAAACCTTTCATTTAGAAAAGGGCTTTCTGTAGCTTCTATTATTATCTTCTTTGTCTCAGCTGACAAATATGGTGACTTTAATTTTGTGGTACTTATTGAACGCCACTCGTCCCATATGAATGTTCCATTCTTTACATTATCCCATTTTTGTTTCAGCTTAAGGAAATGTCCCTGATTGGTTTTATTTAATTCTTGGCTACCCAGATCGGCAATGGCTTCATCCACATAGCTGCTCATACGCAATACCAAATCATCATGAATTATTACCTCGCCTTTATAGAGTGCTAAAAATTCATCTGCAGATTTTTGGCCGAATTCTTCCAATTTCTCGGGATCGATATCATTGGCTTTGGTCTTAGATATAATGGCTTCTATCTGAGTGATATAATAGTTCTCACTATTGTAACCTCCATTACTTTCTGTCTGAAAGAACTTAAAAGCCAGTTCTAGATACTCATCCTTTATCTTCTCTCCCAGTAACTCTCGGATAATAACTTTCTGATCATCCTCATCTAGTGTTTCCAACATAGGAGATAGTCCCGCTTCAAATGCATACCGCTGCAACAAACCCAAGCATACACTATTGATTGTACCGATAAGGGCATCATTCATGAGATCGGCTTCCCTAGTCTTTCCTTTTTCTATAAGTTTCTCTCTAATACGACCCTTTAGTTCAGAGGCAGCCTTCTTTGTGAAGGTAGTAGCTATGATCTTATTGGGTGACACTTGTCCACTATCTATTTTATTGAATATCTGCTCTGTTAAGGTATATGTTTTTCCTGACCCTGCAGATGCTGAAATTATTTTGGGATACTTCATATTTTACCTATCAGGTTTTTGTAATCAGAATATTTGTTTTCACTTTTTACACTGGATGTTATGGATGCTTTGGGTGGATTTAGATATTGTCCATCATTATTATTCCATATTTCATATTGAGAATTACTCATCGACATGCCATCTGACACTTCAATGTTTCCATCACTGACTTCCTTCCACCT
>JALZVB010000065.1 GCA_023300835.1 Saprospiraceae bacterium
TTACATACTTTTTTATACTTTCACCTTTAATTTAAAAGCAAAAAGCAATACCATGAAACAACTCATAGAATGTGTACCTAATTTCAGCGAAGGCGTAAACAAAGATGTTATTGATGCTATTGCCAATGCGATTTCTAGTGTAGACGGCGTCAAGCTATTAGATGTTGACCCCGGGAAAGCTACCAATAGGACAGTAATGACTATGGTCGGAGAGCCTAAAGATGTTATAGAAGGGGCTTTTCAAGGTATAAAAAAGGCGGCTGAACTTATTGATATGACGGCACATAGCGGAGAACATCCTAGAATGGGTGCTACGGATGTCTGTCCATTTATTCCGATCGCTAATATTACTATGGAAGAGACTGTACGCTATGCTGAGGAATTGGCCGCTAGAGTCGGTCAAGAACTCAATATACCCGTATATCTGTATGAGGCTGCCGCAAAAAAAGCTGATCGTAAAAATCTAGCTACTATAAGATCTGGAGAATATGAAGGCTTTGCAAAGAAGATAAAAGACCCTAACTGGAAACCTGATTATGGTACAGATACATTTAATGTGAGATCAGGGGCTACCGTGATAGGCGCTAGAGATTTTCTGGTAGCCTATAATATCAATCTTAATACAACCTCAGTCAGAAGGGCTAACGCTATTGCATTTGACCTTAGAGAGAATGGTAGAATAAAACGAGAAGGAAACCCACTGACAGGTACAATAGTTAGAGATAACGATGGTAATCCAGTTAGAATTCCTGGTCTCCTCAAAAGTGTCAAAGGCATAGGTTGGTATATAGAAGAGTATGGTATTGCTCAGATCTCTATGAACTTGACTGATATAAAAGTAACGTCACTCCATGAAGCATTTGAAGCAGCTAGAAAATGTGCCAATGAACGTGGGCTAAGAGTTACAGGTTCTGAACTTGTAGGATTGGTACCTAGAAAAGTATTATTGGATGCTGGAAAGTTTTTCTTAAGCCAGCAAGAAAGGTCGCTAGGTGTTGCAGAGTCTGAAATAATGAAAATTGCCGTCAAGTCATTAGGCTTAGATGAGCTAGGGGAATTTGATGTGAATAAAAAAGTCATAGAATATCTACTTGATGATGACGCAGGGAGTGCATTGGTCAACATGAATTTGACACAATTTGCCAATGAAACGGCATCTGAAAGTCCAGCACCTGGTGGAGGAAGTATATCTGCATATGTCGGCGCTCTAGGCGTATCACTCGGAACCATGGTTGCTAATCTATCCGCACATAAAAGAGGATGGGAAGATAAGTGGGAAAGCTACTCAGAAGTAGCCCAAGAAGGTCAAGCCTTAAAGGATCAGTTATTAGCATTGGTAGACGCTGATACGGCGGCATTCAATGAGATTATGACGGCTATGCGTTTACCTAAAGGCAGTGATCAAGAAAAAACCTCAAGAACGGCTGCCATTCTCGTTGCTACCAAAAATGCCATTGCTACACCTATGTCAATAATAGAAGTATGTACAGAGGTGTATCCGTTACTGCATAAAATGGAAGAAAGTGGCTTAAAAGCATCTGCATCTGATGTAGCTGTAGGCGCATTATGCACTCATGCCGCTATACATGGCGCTTATCTCAATGTTCTTATCAATTGTGATGGCTTATCTGATACCGTTTATGCTGAAAATCAAGTCAATAAAGCAAAACAACTGCTGGCTGAATCTGCATCAACAAGTGAACAGATCGTTAAGAAAATCGAAGCTAAATTGTCATAAATTATACATTATAAGAGACTTAAGTGGCGTAATTTTAATCACTCAATGAATTAATTCATTGCGTTAAGTAATTGTAAAAATGTAAACTAAACGGCACGTTACTAATAGATTACACATTATATATTAGTCTAATCTCTGGTTTTATAAATGTTATGACTGGCATTTCATCCCTATTGTTAGATATTTCTTGAGTATTATTGTGTTACAAAACAAAATAACCGACCCTTTTTTTGTTACATAGAGGTCTAATTGGAGAGTAGTATATGATGAATGATAACAAGGTTACTGGTGATCTAACGGATCTGGTAGCAAAGACGCCTTTGATACACCTTAAACGTATAACAAGGGGACTTCCAGGTCAGGTTTTGGCTAAAGTAGAAGCATTTAACCCTGGGAATTCTGCTAAGGATAGGTCTGCGCTTTATATGATAAATGAGGCGGAAAGAAAAGGATTATTGAAGCCTGGTGACACCATTATCGAAGCCACGTCAGGAAACATGGGTTTCAGCATAGCTATGATATCAGCATCTAGAGGTTATAAATGTATCCTTACGGTAAAAGATAGTGCCTCAGTAGAGAAATTGTCTATGCTAAAAGTCATGGGGGCAAAAATTATTTTATGTCCTGCTAATGTTGATAGCACCAATCCAAAATCATACTACAGAAGAGCTGAAAAACTCGCTAAAGATTTACCTAATTCTTTCTATCTGAATCAAAATTTCAATACAGATAACGCTGCAGCACATTATCATAGTACTGGCCCTGAAATATGGCAACAAACTGAAGGTAAAATCACACATTTTATATGCTGTGGTGGCACTTGTGGTACACTTGTGGGCACATCACGTTACTTAAAGGAGCAAAACCCTAACATAGAAGTTATAGGCGTAGACTCATACGGTTCTGCGCTGAAAAAATTCCATGAAGAAAACATATACGATAGAAACGAAGTCTATTCTAAAAAGGTAGAAGGACTAGGCAAGGATATTATTCCAGGTAATTATGATCGTTCTGTTATAGACAGATTTGTCAAAGTAACAGACAAAGAAAGTGCTATAAGAGCTAGAGAGTTATGCAAAAACGAAGGCCTTTTTATAGGGTACTCAAGTGGTAGCGCATACCAAGCTTACTTACAAGTTTCTGAATCATTACCTAAGGATGCTGTTGTTGTAATGTTATTTTCAGATCACGGTTCAAGATATCTATCTAAGATATACTGTGACACATGGATGGAGAAACAAGGGTTTGATAGTGCTACTTACGCTTTAGCAGCTGTGTAATACCAATTGAATTTCATTATCACAGACTCTTTATATATTATACTTATAAAAAAAAGAGGCTACCACTAATGTGGCAACCTCTTATCGTATTTAGTGCTAACGAAAACGCTTATTAGCAAGCCGATATTTCTAATCGACCAGTAGCATTTTATACTCTGCTATTGAGTCATCTGTAGTTAACTTCGCATAGATTAC
>JALZVB010000066.1 GCA_023300835.1 Saprospiraceae bacterium
GGTTGATGTACTTGAAAATAGAACGATAATGCATTCATTGAAAAGGTTTAAATATTGATTCAACTACTTATAGTGAAGTACATAGTCGATGCCAACTATGGACTTGAAAGCCTGAAATTATAAGAATATGATAATCAAGTAATTAGGTATAATTTTTTTTGTAGATATGTTACTAATTACTCACTGATTATTATATATAATCATAAAAATGACTATATATCGGAATTTAACTGTCTATAGTTCTAAGGTTTAGACTTTGCTATTACTTTAGCATATTCAAATACTATCTTATCAGCACTATGTCCCCAGCTGATGTTTTGAAGATCTTTGTTAGATTGTTCAACAATATCTAGACACATTTGCTCATCTTTTAATAAGGTGATAATATGATTTGCAAATAAATCTGTATCCCAATAATCTGCTGTAAGTGCAGCCGATAGCACTTCAGCTGCTCCAGATTGTTTAGTAAGAACACAAGGAACCTGAAAATGTGCCGCCTCCAAAGCTGTCAAGCCAAATGGTTCAGAAACAGATGGCATAAAATAAATATCACTTGTAGATAACAAGGCATTCACTTCTGGTCTTTTGATAAACCCCGTAAATATTATATATCTACTGAGTTCTTGGTAAGCTGCAGAATTAATAAGGGATGCTAGCATATCTCCGTTCCCTGCAATAGCAAATCTAACTTCTGTGTACTCTGATACTACTTTTCTTATTGTCTCTAATAGAAAACCTGGTCCCTTCTGAGCCGTTATTCTTCCTAAAAATGTTACAATTTTTTGAGGAATTTTATGCTTCCACCTTTTAACCTTTTCTTTATTAACGGCATTATGAATAGGTACAATGTTATCTGGGTAATTTACATAATACTTTACTATTTGTTTTTTAGTGAAATGACTTACGGGCATGACAACATCTGCATGTATAATAGCAGATTTTTCAAGTTCATAGATTTCGTTCTTTGCACTAGGCCCTACTCTATCCGTTTCTAAAGCATGTACATGTACGACTAATGGTTTGATAAATTTTCTTTTTAATTCAATACCTGTTCTATAGGTCAACCAATCATGGCAATGTATAACATCAAATTGAAGATGCTCACCGATAAGCGTAACTATTTCTACATAGGCATCTAATTTTTCCCATAGACTCCATCCGTAAACTTCATCAGATTGAAAAGCATCATAAAAGCTATATGACTTAGTGAGGTATTCTGTATCATCCAATATGTCAATAACATCCGCTCCAGAGACAGATGGGTAGTAAGATAATTTACCCATTTTTTTCACGCTGATAGTACTTGCAAGTAATATTTTAACATCATCAAAAGGGAAATCCTTTTCTATTTCATTAAGACCATATACAGTGACATTATCTAATACAGGCGTTTCGTCATCCTTGAATGGTAGGATTAATATAACATTAAGATGCTTTCTCAATGCTTCTACTAATCCATAAGTAGCCACGGCCAATCCACCTACCATTCTAGGAGGATATTCCCATCCTAATATCAGTACTGTTTTGTTTTGGATAGTGTTGCTCATCTAGTTTATTTTTATAATATCAGAATGTCTAAATACATTTTCAGCTTTAAGTTTTAAAGAATCCTCTGAATAAAGTTTAGGAGGCACACTTATATCTCCTAAATAAAGAGATCCTACATGTGTTGAAGAAGACTCCGCAAATAGACCGTTTTTAGGCATAGCCAAAGTCAAGGTTGCATTCGCTTTTATGGTTGGATTATGGATAGTTCCTGATGTGAGATCAAGACCTGAAGGCGTATCTAGAGACAATACTTTTATGGTACTTGCATTAGCCCAATCTATCATCGTTTTAGCTGCGCCATAAGGGTCTCCTTTTACACTATATCCAATAATTCCATCTATTATCAAATCATAACTATCATCACTAATTTCTGCCTTGGTAATATTAACTTCCATACGCCTTAGAATACTCAATTGATGCTTAGGAATTTTAGTCATTTTCTCATCATCATCTGTGAGTACTACAGTAACTTTAGCGCCCCAGTTACTTAGTCGTCTTGCGCATACTAATGCACCTCCACCATTACCTCCTGTTCCTGCAAGAACACATACCTTTTTATCCTGTGGATCGTTATCTAAAAAAACATCCCTAGCAACTATTGCTAAACATCTTCCCGCATTTTCCATCATCTGGATGAGCTCTATATGATACTCTTCCATCATTAATCTGTCCACCTCTATCATCTGAGGCGTATCGATTTTAAGTATTCCCGTATTGTTATCTTTGATTGTCATATTAAGATTTTTCGGGTCGCACTAAGTAGAAAGTCAACAAACCAAGTATTAATGCATATCCTGCTGAATATTGGATAATATCAGTAAGTTCCATGCGTTCATTTAGATACCCAATTACATTTGAACTAAAACCAGTTCCAAGTTGTATCGCTGCTACTAAGACACCTGAGATAACTGCTGCATACTTGGGAAACTGTTCTGTGGCACTACTTATTGAAAGCGGAAACAGAACTGATAATCCTAACCCTCCTAGTGCCATGTAAGCCATTAACATTGACTTACCTTCAGCCTGCGGTAAAGTGAAGAATACAAGTGCTACTATAAATGGCGCAATAATATATACCCATTTCGTAGAAAACTTTAAAGCATAGAATGTAAATGCAATTCTTCCAATAGCGACAAAACCCCAAAAAATTGATAATCCTTTTGCAGCCTCACTCACAGACAACCCTCCAGATTTTTCTAAAAATATTGCACCCCAATTTCCTAAAGTAGCTTCGCATGCACCATATAAAAAGACCGCTAATGCAAATAACCAAATCTTAAAAGGCTTCTTTCCTTCAGCAGTTTCACTATTCTCCTTTTGAGGTAATATCAATGGGATGGGCAAAGTAAATAGTAACATCACTAATACCATTGTGCTTATCGCAAATGGTGCAACATACCAAATACCTTGATTTACAAATGCATTTAAAAATAGTGCAGCACTTGCTGTTCCAGCCCCTAGTAATATATGCATGGCTGTTACAGCAGAAGTTTCTTTTCCTGGAAATAAATTATATGCAAATGGATTAAGTGCAGTGATTGTAAATCCAAATCCCGCACCCAAGGCTGCTGTCCCTGCCATTATTATCCAGTAATCTAGATTACCTTCTAGAAACCAATTAGATAGACCTAACAATAATGTTGCTATAAAAAGAGAGGCTAACCCCATTAACATTACTTTTTTCATTCCGATCTTTTCAGCAATTTTAGGCGCAGATAGAGAGGTTAGTATTGCTAATATAATTTGCGGAATAAATATGCTTCCAAATTGTTTACTACTAAATCCATGAAAGTTAGTGTCCATAAGAATACTCCCAGCTGCAGGAAATACGACTAAGGCTATACCTACTAAAAAGCCACTCAGGTAGATTGATATTATCTTTCGAGTTTTCATTTTACTTTATTAAGATCGTGGTCAAAATATAACTTAATAATACCCGCTACAGACCATGCTTGATTAATGCAACCTCTACCATCGCTAGGTGACTCACCGTCAAATATTTCTGAGATACCATGAATACAATCCCGATTGTAAAAATGATCTTCAAGTGGTTTTAATTTTTCTAAGACTTCTTTCTTAGCTTTATCCGTGTACTTATTAACTTTAAGATATGCTTCGAGATATTCCGCTATAAAAAAGGGCCATACAGTACCTTGATGATATGCTGTATCTCTGTCCCACTGACCACCACCGTACACTTTTACAAAAGCATCATCATCTGGAGATAATGTCCTCAAGCCATAATCAGTAAGGAGTTTCTGTTCTACTTGAGTAACAACCTGTTTCGCTTCCTTTTCAGACAATAAACTAAATGGAAGACTGACTGCATATATTTGATTACATCTGAAATCTTCGTTTGCAGTATCATTTACATCAACATAGTCATTGAGATAACCAGCCTTATTCCAAAATCGAGACTTAAAGTTTTTTTCTATTAATGCTATATATTCATTAGTTTTAATAGTAGACTTATATTTAAATTCTTCACAGAAGGATTCAAATATTTTTAATGCATTATACCATAGCATATTTATTTCTACAGGAGCACCTATTCTACCAGTTACGACAAAGTTATCTACCCTTGCATCCATCCATGTAAGTTGCCATCCTTCTTCTCCACCAGAAACAAATCCTAAGTCGTTTACTTTAATATTATATCTCGTACCCTCAATGTGATAGTTCAAGATATCTTCCATATAGGATAGATATTGCATTATGAATTTCTTATCGTTAAATTTCTGATGAAATTCATACAACACTATAAAAGACCATAAGGTGGCGTCAATAGTGTTATACTCTACTTCCTGACCATCATAATCAGGGAATCTATTAGGAAGCATTCCATTATCTAAATACTTGAAAAAAGTATTTAATATAGATTCCGATTCTTCTTTTCTTCCAGTACTTATGGTCAGACCTCTCATCGAAATCATGGTATCTCTGCCCCAATCTGTAAACCAGTGATATCCAGCTAATATGGTACTAGAATCAGTAGATGCTCTATTTACTATAAACTGTTTCCCACTTAACAAAAGGTCAGTGAGGTAAGTTTCCCCTCCTGTTTCTGCCAGTCGTTTATTATAGGCATGAGTTAGTTTGCTTTTAAGTGTTTGGGGAGTAACATTAACCTTATCAACGTCATCCGATAGTGATAACGAAACTGTTTCTCCTGCCTTAATTTTTGCAACGATATAACCGATTCTATAACTATCTTCGGTTGCATCTATTCCTCTATATGCAGACTTATGATAATGGAAACTTTTATACCATGATCTACTTTCTACGAACTCTCCAGTGCTCCATTTACAATAGATAGCCTTACTATCTGGATAAGGATTAACTCTAATAGAATTATCACCTCCCTGATAGTAAAAGTCATAACTATTCTCATTAAGAATAGCATGGTAACTTCTTAGTGTAAATAGTGGATGTAATTCTATTTCTATATCAGTATTACCAGTATTCGTGTAATTAATGATTGTAGTATTTGATCCTTCTGCCATCATCACTTCTTTTTCTATAGACCAAGAATCATCAGCATACGTCCATTTAGGTATAGGCTGTCGGTCAAAGCTCTTAAGATATACATAGCCTTTAGGATGAATCTCACTTCCATATTGATTGACACTTATGTCATGGTAACTTCCATTTACTTTTATCCTTTCTTCTACTTTATGGACAAGTACATTCCTTTCAGTAGGTGGATTGTCCGATGCTATTAATAATCCATGATACTTACGGGTATTGGCAAAACTAATACTAGATGAGCAATAGCCTCCTATGCCGTTAGTAATTAAGAACTCTTGATTGAGAAGTGTTTCTATATTGCCGTGTAATTTCATTTTATTATTTTTTTGTAGACCAGCAACTTTCATTTATTAGATGAGCAACTACACCAGTCCATCCAGTTTGATGAGTAGCACCCACTCCTCTTCCATTATCCCCATGGAAGTATTCATAGAATAA
>JALZVB010000067.1 GCA_023300835.1 Saprospiraceae bacterium
GGAAATGCAGCATGCATAGATGGCATTGCGCCGAATGTGTTCGTACCCCCATTGTACATGTTCTGATAAAGTGAAAATCCTAATAACTTATCAAATCTGCCTAATCCAGCAGCAGAATTCCCTAGATTAACCAGCAACTGCTCTCCATATTCTAAAAAATACCATGGCGGTGCTGCTGGATATACGATGTATCCTATGAAACCTAGAAGATTGGCAACTAGAAAACATATCCAGAAATCAAATACGAGCTTCCTTTTTCTAATTAAAAATAAGAAAATTGTAAATAATATAGGAAACGGTACCCATGTGATATAAAAACTGCCGGCCAGTATATCTGAGAATGTATTAATATGCTGATTGAAATATTCACAAAGTGTTATCTTGCCTTGGGCTGAATTGATGCCAAATAGTGATAACTCTAGATCGTAAACTTCTTTTATACGAATAGGAAAAATATTGTACTTGTGCAGAACCTTGAGAGAGTTATACAGAAACAGGTACATGAAAAACGGGGAATATGAAACGGCAAACTGTCTGGTTCCTTTTGTTATGAAACATAAACCAATCATCAAGACATATATGGCTATAGCCAAAGTATCTATGCCGACTACACAGTAATTCCATGCCCAATAGACAACGGATAGACCAATGATCCATTTCACCCAACTGGGAGAAAATCGATTAAATTCTGAACTAGGTGACATCTTTTACTTAAAGTTGAATTCTTTGATAATTAGGAAAATTAGAACCGACTTCATTGCCATAAAGTTCAAAGTATCTGACCTCTGGAAAAAGACCAAGCTCATCAGCATAGACATATATATTGGTCAAAAAACTCTGTATGCCGTTAATATTTGTAACCACACGATGATTGTCGTCCTTATCCTGCGCAAGATAAAACGTCAATTTCTTATATGACACCAGTTTAAACTCAAATGTCGTGTAGTTTATAACCTTTGATTTGTAACCATAGGCCAGTTGATTCTGAATCTTGTTTAATTGTTTGATTCCCCCACCATTATTGTATCTGATCCAGTAGACAGACATAGGGTAATCAGCGTTTAATCTTCCGTTGTTAGAAGAATTAAGCGTATAGACTACTGTGTTCTTGTTGAGGTTACGTTGTATGTAAAATAAAAGGCCGTCTACCTTGGGAATAGGGAAAGACTCAGGAAGCCCTTTTTCTCCTGGTATATGAAAATGTTTCGCCTTTTTTTTCTCAACCATATCGCTCTAAATTCAGTCTGTTATGTAGATAGCACCATTTGAACTTCAGCATGCCGCACATATTTTAATGGAGTATGCCAATCTCTGCGTTGAAAATAAGCGTCATAGCTATTGCTATGCCTGCGTATTTCGTATTGAGCTATACTAATTCATTTTAAAATCTTATACGGCATCTTAAAATTCATATGGTATAACTTATTCAAAAGTAATTTATTACCTACTTTTTTATAGGATGTTTTCTTTCTAATTCAGCTTTTGAATAATACAACCGCCTCAATGCTGTTATATTAGAAGCTATTGCCAATATAAATATCGGCCAGCTAAAGATTGAAATTGTTTCAAACAAAGGCGCATCCATCCAATCTACATGATAAGTATAATCACCACCTATACTCGAACTGATCAAATAAGTCATCAGACTGGCAACGGCTACCAGTACAACTCTCTCAGGACGTTGCATAATACCTACGCTTGCATTGACACCTAGACCTTCTGCTCTTGCTCTCGTATAACTTACCATAACTGAACCTATCATTGCAATAAAACAAAATATAGATGTCAGAAAATAATCTTGTGTAACCGTATAATAACAAAAGCCAAAAAACATAACCAATTCACTATATCTATCCAACACAGAATCATATAATGCACCGAATGGATGATCTTGATTACTCAGACGAGCCAATCTACCATCAATCATATCCATAGCGCCAGCCAATAATATAATAGCACCTGCATAACCGAGATACTTATGATTGCTCCTGTCTCCGACTTCTGCACCATATATCAATACTGCTGTAGAGGCAATGGTTATGATAAATCCTAGGAACGTAATCATGTTAGGCGTGATACCTAGCTTGATAAGTACCTTTATAAAAGGATTAAGGATTGCGTAAACGAGTTGTTGTAGAGATTTCTTAACGGGATTCACTGGCTTTATTTTGAAACACGAAATTCATAGTTTAATTGCACAAATCTTAAATTGTGGCTGTTTTTATTTAAAAGAATCGTTTTTTCAATAAAATACTCCATAAATGAACTCCAGAATAGCAGGAATAGGATATTATGTCCCTGAAAACGTCGTTACCAATGCGGATCTTACCCAATATATGGATACTTCCGACGAGTGGATAACTGAAAGAACAGGCATAAAAGAGAGAAGATATGCCAAGAAACACGAAGAAACGACAACCACTATGGCCGCTGAGGCAGCCCGTATTGCCATAGAAAGAGCTGGAATCAAGCCTGATGATGTCGACTTTATAGTTTTTGCTACATTGAGTCCTGATTATTATTTTCCAGGTTGCGGTGTATTATTACAAAGAGAACTCGGTATTACCAAGACAGAAATAGGCGCTCTAGATATCAGAAACCAATGTTCAGGATTTATCTACGGTCTATCTGTCGCAGATAAATTTATAAAATCTGGTCAGTATAAAAATGTTCTTCTAGTAGGGGCAGAGATGCATTCTATGGGTTTAGATTTCTCGACTAAAGGTAGAAGTGTCTCCGTCATATTTGGAGATGGAGCAGGAGCGGTCTTGTTGCAGCCTACAAAGGAAGATAATAAAGGTGTACTTACGACTCATCTGCACTCAGATGGGAGTTATGCAGAAGAACTGGCATTGATAAACTTTGGTTGTCATGGTGGTTATCATGATGAGGTTGATTACGGCTTTCCAGATCCTGCCGTGCCTGGAGAGATTTTCGCTACAGCTAAAATGTTCGAAGATAAGATGCATTACCCGCATATGAATGGACAATTGGTGTTCAAAAAAGCAGTTGTAAAATTTATTGAGGTTATACAAGAAGCCTTAAATAAAACTGAATTGACTAAGGAAGACATAGATATGTTTATCCCTCATCAAGCTAATCTTAGAATCTCGCAATTTGTACAGAATAGATTAGGACTATCTGATGATAAGGTTTTCAATAATATTCAAAAATATGGCAATACCACCGCAGCATCTATTCCGATTGCGTTATGCGAAGCTTGGGAAG
The DNA here is from genome assembly GCA_023300835.1 of Saprospiraceae bacterium. Lineage (GTDB taxonomy): Bacteria > Bacteroidota > Bacteroidia > Chitinophagales > Saprospiraceae > RFSX01. The sequence goes on from JALZVB010000067.1 coordinate 3,229, forward strand.
CTGGTAAAATAAAGTCTGGTGATTTAGTTTGTTTGGCAGCATTTGGTAGTGGTTTCACTTGGGGCTCTGCTCTTATAAGATGGTAATAATAAAACATGAAAAATTCTAAAGTAGATATTCTTGCTGTAGGCGTACATCCTGATGATATAGAACTGGGTTGCGGCGGCACGATACTAAAACAAATTAACCTAGGTTATACCGTTAGTATAGTAGACTTGACAAGAGGTGAACTCGGAACAAGAGGTACAGCAGAAACAAGAAAGACGGAAGCAGAAGCGGCTCGTATTCTTCTAGGTGCTCAAGAAAGAGAGAACCTAGGTATGGCAGATGGTTTTTTTGAAAACAATGAAGCCAATAAAAAACTGCTTATAGTAGCTATCAGAAAATATAGACCTGACATTGTTTTAGCCAATGCAACCGCAGATAGACATCCTGATCATGGTAGAGCTGCCCAACTTATTAATGATGCCTGTTTCTTAGCTGGACTAAAGAAAGTAGAGACCACTGTAGATGATAAGGCGCAGGTAGAATGGCGCCCAAGAAAAGTATTTCACTATATCCAAGACTATCACACGGATCCAGATATCGTAGTAGACATATCAGGACACATGGACAAAAAAATAGAATCTATATTATGTTATAAAACCCAGTTCTATAACAAAGGTGCAGATGGCCCACAGACACCTATCAGTTCCAAAGCGTTTCTAGATACGCTAGTCGGTAGGGGAATTGCACATGGTAGACGTATAGGTGTTGAGCATGGGGAAGGATTTACTTGTTATGGTTATATAGGTGTTGACGATATAGGGAAGGTACTGTAGGTGTTGAGTTTTTTTTATCACTTGCTCTCTGCCAATAGATAATTAGTAGACAAGATAATATTGACTTATTGTACGTAATTTTGTACCTATATGCGTACGATAACGAAATGAGGTATGAAAGCTATTACTATTTCCAACTTAAGGTCAAAAATTAAATACTACTTTGATCATGTTATTAATTCTTCCGAAGTATTGATAATACCAAGGAATAACGACAATGATGATGAAGCCGTTGTAATTATGTCACTGAAAGAATACAACTCCCTTCAAGAAACTGACTATCTGTTGTCAACTAAAGCAAACAGAGATCGGTTGTATGAATCGATTCAGCAACTAGAACAAGGTGAAACCAGAGAAGTGGATATAGATAATTTGCTTGCGTAATGAAAATTGTATTTACAGAGCATGCATGGGATGATCTGACTTACTGGATAGAAAACGACACAGATAAAGTCAAGTAAATATCAGCGTTAATCAAATCTATAAAACAGCAACCCTTCAAAGGCATCGGAAAACCTGAACCATTAAAACATGGATTAAAGGGTTATTGGTCTAGGGAGGATTAATCAGGAGCACCGGCTTGTTTATGAAATCACTGGAAAGATAAAACCTGATCAATTATTGTACAATCATGCAGTGTAGGTTTCACTATAAGTAAATACAACAGAATATTAATTTCAACGCTGAGGTATCAAATATAATAAACACAAAAAGCGGAACAAGATTACTCTCATTCCGCTTTATAATTCTAAGTTCTAAGACCATTTAGATTTTAATTACTTAATTACAGTAACCAAGTCCTCTTTACTTTTTCTAACTTTTTTCAGATTGACCAACCAGTCGTTATCTGCATCTCTATAACCTACAGCAAGCATAACACAGCTTCTAAGTCCTTTGGCTCTCAATCCTAATATTTCATCTAGGGCATCAGGCTCAAATCCTTCTAGTGGGGTAGAATCAAGACCTTCATAAGCAGCAGCTGTCATAGCTTGTGAAAACGCAATATAAGCTTGTTTGGCGGCATGATTGAAATTTACTTCTGCGTCTTTCTGTGGGTAACTATTTAGAAGAACTTGACGGTAGTTTTCCCAGCCTTCATTCTTAGTTCCACGTACCGTGTTTGTTAAATCAAACATTTTATTGATTCTATCAGCCGTATAAGTATCCCATGCTGCAAATACCATAAGGTGCGAACAATCTGTTACTACGGATTGATTCCAAGATATAGGTCTGATTTTTTCTTTTACCTCCTGGTTCTCAATAATAAATACTTCAAAGGGTTGCAATCCACTAGAAGTCGGAGATAATGAAATGGCTTCTACGATATTGTCTATTTTCTCTTG
>JALZVB010000068.1 GCA_023300835.1 Saprospiraceae bacterium
ATGGATATATTATGAACCAGAAATATTATGTTATAAAAATTGCTTCTGGTTTTTATGATAATACGAAGTTAGGTATCCCTTCAGGGCAGGGCATGATGCTTTTGTTTAATCAGAAGACTGGACAATCAGAAGCTATACTATTAGATGAAGGACATTTGACCAATATAAGAACTGTAGCTGCAGGTGTTCTTGCTATCAAGTATTTTGCACCTAAAGTAATTGAGTCAGTTGGAATCATAGGAACTGGAACAATTGCTAAATTACAGATTCAACATATTAAAGAAAATGAACTCTCTAGTAAGTTTTGGTTGTGGGGACGAGATCCCGCTAAAGCACAACAGCTAAAATCTGAAATTGGTAAAGACTATGATATTAATATTGCCAGCACTTGTGCAGAAGTCGCACTCAATTCTAATGTAATTGTAACCACAACACCTTCTGAAAAACCGTTACTACAATCTAAGGATGTTATTGCAGGTAAACTAATTGTAGCTATAGGTTCTGATACAAATCATAAGCAGGAACTTGCTAGTGAAATATTACAGAAGGCTAATTTAGTAATAGCGGATAGTATTCCTCAGAGCAAAAGTAGAGGGGAAGTATATCAAGCAATTAAGGCAGATTTTTTATTAGAGAAGGATGTAGTAGAATTAGGTCATGCGCTTCAAGATACTAGTCTTCATTGTACACAAAAGGATCAACTTACAGTAGTGGATTTGACTGGTGTTGCTGTTCAGGATATTATGATTGCATCACCAGTTTACTCAAACTACCTAAATCTTAATGGATGCTAAAGTTTGTAAGTAATAAAGGGGGCTGTGAGCCAGTAGATATTGAAACGACTATCTTAAACGGTTATGCACCTGATGAGGTTTATATGTTCCAGAGTATCTCAGTTTTTAACTCATCTGTAGAGATGATACTTCTATAAATAAATAAACATAGAATTTCGAAAGCCAGTTCTTTGAAAGACTAATATTTCAAATTGTCCATATGGCTAATTGGAAATGCATACAATATGTGAGTGAATCACATTAAATTATAATAGGAGTTCAGTGTTTATCCATTTCCATTTACAAGATCTGTTACAATTACAATATAAGGTTGTTTTATTTCTTCACAGTTCTTATAATGTTAGCAGCAACTTTATAAGGATCTGCAGAATTATTGCCTTTCCCACCTTTGATAGTGCTCGTTGTTGCTATCTGTAGATTGGCTTTGATAAATATTTTCATTATAAATATTTTATTAAGGACTAAGATAATCTTTTCAATTGCAATTTAGAACTAAGTTTTTTTTCATAAAAAAACGGTGCTTTACAATTCATCTACAATACATATACTAGAAGTTTTCATATCATTAGACATTAAATGATAACTGCTGTTGCATAAATTAGCGGTGATAGTATAAAAAATCCTACATTCCGCATTTATATACTCCTAAAAGCTCTCAACAATGGAAATACATGAATTGCCGCAATCTGGATGGAAAGGAATAATCGCCAATTTTAGGTCAGATTTCCTTGCAGCCATTAGTGTTTCTCTAGTTGCACTCCCATTGGGATTAGGTGTTGCAGCGGCATCAGGTGCTCCGCCCATTGCAGGTCTTATCTCTGCTATCATAGGTGGAATAGTGGCTACACCTTTTAGAGGGAGTCATATGGCAATTAATGGCCCTGCGGCTGGTCTTATTGCTGTTATTTTGTCTTCTATCGCTTCTTTGGAAGATGGTTCTGGTAGAACATTGAATTATGTCCTGGCTGTCATATGTATAGCTGGAGTTTTACAGGTATTGTTAGGACTTTTCAAGCTTGGTAAAATTGCAGAGGTTGTACCGTCATCAGTTATCCAGGGGATAATGGTTGCTATCGGTATTATCATCTTTTCTACCCAGATACATATCGCTTTAGGTACATCTCCAGAGCCAGGAAGTACAATCGATATGCTCAAACAAGTGATTACCCAATTGCCTAATGTACATCCTATTATTCTAGGTATTTCAATAGTCGGTATCATTATACTTGTTATTATTCCTAAGATCCAATCTAGGTTATTACATTATTTTCCGGCCTCATTATGGGTGCTTGTTGTTTCTGTAATAGCAGCATATGCATTTAATTTCTTTGAGCCGCATAACATTGAAATAGCAGGTAGACAATATCCAGTAGGCCCAGATAAATTGATTAAGATTCCTGATAACTTATGGGAGGCTATTATGTTTCCTGATTTCAGTAGGATAGGGGATTATAAATTTTGGGTAGCTGTTATCTCAGTAACTTTAATTGCTTCTATTCAGACTTTAGCTATGGCTAAAGCTGTAGACAAATTAGATCCTTACAAGCGTAAATCAGATTTAAACAAAGATCTAATAGGTGTAGGTCTAGCAACTGCAGTTTCTGGCGCTATTGGTGGACTTCCTATAATTACAGTAATCGTTAGATCTACAGTCAACGTAAATAATAATGCCAAGACAAAATGGTCTAACTTTTATCACGGTGTTCTTATTATCATATTTGTTGTTATCCTATCTCCGGTTATACAGAAGATTCCTATGGCTGCACTGGCAGCTATTCTTGTATACATTGGTTTCAGATTGGCGTCTCCAGCAGTCTTCAAAAAGATATACCAGATGGGTATAGAACAATTAATATTTATGGTTGTGACAATAGTTATTACACTTTATTCTGATCTGCTTTGGGGTATAATTGGTGGTTCTTTGTTTACACTTATGGTTCACATATTGTTATCTAGAATGCCAGTTGGGGCTTTCTTTAAAAAGATCTTTTCTAAGGAAACTAATATCCTACTCAATAAAGAAGGCGATTATAATTTTGAAATAGAAGGTATCGCCAATTTCTTGAAGATCCCAATGATCACTAAATTAACAAACACCATTACACCAGGATCTAAAGTAACTATCGACTTGTCCAAAACAAGATTGGTAGGAACTACTTTTATGGAATACCTAGTAGATTTCCTGAAGTCTCATAACAGTAAGGGGGGGCAAGTAATTATCAAAGGATTAGATTCTCATGTCTCTTCATCTACACATAATAGAGCTTTAAAAATTTCTTTATCAAGCTTAGCTGCTAAACTTTCTCCTAGACAAATCAGACTAGAAAATATAGCTAAGGAAAATGAATACAAGTACGATTATCACGTAGACTGGGATACTTCGTATCTTAAGAACTTCCACTTTTTTGAGATCCGACAAATAGAACGTAAGTCTAACTGTCTCAAAGGAAATATAGAAGGACACAATATGTCATGGGAGATTGCTGATGTTACCTTCAGTGAAGGAGCTGCTTTTACAGCTGAAGTTTTTAATACAACTGTTATGGTATTAAAATTAGATAAATCAGTTCCTGTATTTTCTATTGAAAAAGAAGGGGTTATAGAAAAATTATTTGATCGTGTTATGGCGTTTTCAGGATATAAAGACATTGACTTTGAATTGTTTACTAAATTCTCTGACAAGTTCTTAGTCATGGGAAGAGAAGAAACTGAGATTAAAGCATTCTTCAATAAGGATATAATCAGCTTCTTAGAATCAAGACAAGTCTTTCATATCGAAAGTAATGGCGAAGCACTTTTGATATTTGATAGATTTAAGCTGGCTAGAACAGATGAGACAATTAGCTTTATCAAGTTTGCAAATGAGCTTTCTGGCCTTATCGATATTGAAAGATAACACTAACGGCTGTGTTATAACAGAG
>JALZVB010000069.1 GCA_023300835.1 Saprospiraceae bacterium
ACCATCATTTTTTTCAATAAAACGGACAATAGACTTGATTCTATCTTGGCCTGGTCTGGCCGTAACAGAGATGTTGTGTCGCTCAAATGAAGAAATAAATTTCTTAGGGTTACTTAGATTTAGCTGCTTAATGATGTCTTCTTGCGTTGCATCATCAGCGGTAGCTGTCAGCGCAATTATTGGCGTATCTGGAAAGTTGACTTTAAGTGCCTTGAGACGTACGTAATCAGGTCTGAAGTCATTTCCCCATACACTGACGCAATGCGCTTCATCTATCGCAAACAATGAAACTTTGAGTTGCTTTAAGTATAAAAGAAAGTTATCAGAAAGTACCTTTTCTGGAGATATATACAACAGTCTTGTTAGTCCTCGTTCAAGATCATTATACACTTCATGCTTATCGGCTGGATTTATTCCACTATGGATTGTTGCAACAGGCACACCTAGCTGCTTCAAGGCAACCACTTGATCATTCATAAGCGCTATAAGCGGAGATATTACGACAACTAGACTGTCGTTGCATATAGCAGGAATCTGATAGCATATTGATTTACCAGCTCCGGTAGGCATAACAGCTAAAGTATCATGAGACTGCATTACCGAAGTAATTATTTTTTCTTGGTTAAGTCTGAATTCGTTGTACCCGAAGACATCCTTTAAGGCCTTATAAATATTCTCTTTGATGTCTTCCATAGGCTTATATATTAAAATAACGGGGTATACGTATTAAGATGTTAATAAAATACTATTACTTTCGTATTACATGCATTAGATTACTAATAGTATGATATTTATAATCTAAGACCTTTCATTATATACTTGAAGCGTCTTTATTATCTTAAAAGATTAAATATAATGATAGTGATAAACAAACTAGTAGGACTTATACTTTTGATATCCATAGCCTTTTCGGCAAATGCACAAGATGCTTATAAAGCTAATAATGAAGGTTGGTTAGTGGATATGAATGAAGCACTTAAAATATCAGAAGAGACAGGAAAGCCTATTATGGCCAATTTTACAGGCAGCGATTGGTGTGGATACTGTATCAAGTTAGAAAAAGCCGTTTTCAGTAAGCCTGACTTCAAAGCGTGGGCTGAGGAGAATGTTGTCTTATTAGAATTAGATTTTCCTAGAAGAAAATCACTTCCACAAGATATCAAAGTGCAGAATAATGAATTGAGAAGTGCATTTAACGTAACAGGTTATCCTACAGTATGGATGTTTGATATGAAAATGGATGAAAAAGGGCAGTTTAATGTAACACCTCTAGGAAAGACAGGATATACTAAAACTTCAAAAGAATTCTTGGCAGATGTATCACAGATGCTAGAACGCAGGAGAGTGCCTGATGCAAACTAAAAATCCTAGATTTATATAGATATATTAAAAAGGTCTTTGACATTAAAGTGTCAAAGACCTTTTTTAGTTTTTGGTCCAATTTGGTGTAAAGTAAAATGTAAGCTTTCTGTCATTATTACTGAAAAGGACTATTTTTTCTAGAAACTAGTTTACATTACAGATATTAATCTAACCTTTTATATAATTGAGTTATGGACAAGTTTAAATCTGTTGAAACTTCAACAAAGGATATTACAGGTGGCGGTACGCCATATGATTGTTATTTTAACTGGTACAGATCATACGTAAAATGGTTCTATACACCATCTCAAGAAAACGAACAAGCCATGGCAAGTGCGCATTATAACTATGCCAACGGTGGTTGCTAGTAATTTTGACTTCAGAAAATCATATTGATATTTTAACTTTTCTAAGTCTAAATGTCATTACATAATAAAAAAACAATTTAAGACTGACTCACTTTGAGCAGTCTTTTTTTTATAGTGCAAATACAATGCACGGCAAAGCCTTAATTTGATCTCAAAATAGAATATGAGATCTGCTTTTAATCCTAATGACTTTATTGCATTCCAGAATACTGCTTCTGGCGTTGTTATCACACAATACCTTAATTCTGTATTAGATTCTGAGCCTACTCATATAAGCAGACTTGAATTACGCGGTGATTCCTTAGAAGCCCTTAAGGCATATGACCATCTAGCCAACGATATTCCTACCAACGCTTGGTTATTTACTAAAATCCAAACAAGACTGGGGTTACAGGATTTTAAAACTGAGTTGGATCTTTTAAATTTACCATACACATGGTCCGGGAAGTAATTAAGCTCCAGTAGCTAATTTCGAGTCTTTACTTTTAAGAAAAGTATAGTCTCTTATCGCAATTCACCTTTAAGATGCCGTATAAGATTTTCAAAAGAAATTTATTTAGCTCAAGGCGAAGAATGCAGGCATAGCTAGCCATAGCTATGACGCGAATTTCAACGCAGAGATGGGCAAATTCTATTAAAATGTGTACGGTATTCTGAAGTTAAACAGGTATTAATATCCAAGAGATACAAATACTGCCCAGAATCACAAAGTGTCTTATACATTCCACAAAGGTTAACAAACTAATATCATTGCATCTATCATGGATTACATGCCTATTTTTAACCCGCTAGATTCTAAAATAATTAGCATTGTATTAAGATTAGAATCAGTTTAGTAGATTCTTTTTAGTTTATACACGGTAAACCATTATTTTGGCACTTAGGATAGTTAAATAAAGAACTGTGTTTTGACGAGAGAATTTTAAGCTCTGGCTTAAGAGGGTCAGTCTAAGATCGGTAAAATATTATTTAACCATTAGTTCTATAGTTTGAC
>JALZVB010000070.1 GCA_023300835.1 Saprospiraceae bacterium
AACAAAGCCAGACAAGAAAGTATTACGAATGAGATATTAGAAATCGTAGGTGGTGCTGCTGCCTTGGATTCTTAATAAAGATTCACACAGAATATATAAAGAGATCGTTTCGTTAGAAACGGTCTCTTTTTTTTTGTTCACTTCTACTTTGCAACCTTACACAAAAAAACATGTCGCCTCTACGAAGCTTTAATTTTTTGAACCTTTTTTCTATTAATATTTCGCCAAGTTTTGGCTTCTTTACTCTGAAGTGAGTTTATGGTTGTTCTAGGCTATATTCCATAAATGAAAAATGATATTAGTATTTCTATAGCCCTCTTATAGAGTCATCTATTTTATCTCCTAAGGAATTGAAAAATAAAACGGTAACATAGATTAGAATCCCAGGAAAAAAGGCAATCCACCATGAACTGAAGTTGTGTTTTGCTAAGTTGATTAAGCTACCCCAAGTAACTTGATCAGCAGGAACACCAATGCCTAGAAATGACAATGCTGACTCTACAAGTATAGCATAAGCAAATGCAAAAGCGCAACTTACTAGTACAGGCGATAGAGAAAGTGGCAGAACATAATTGGTAAATATTTTCCATTCTGATTGCCCAATTGATCTGGCGGATAGTATAAAGTTCTCTTCTTTTACTTTTAGGATTTCTGCTCTTAAGTATCTAGTGACAGATGGCCACCTTAGAAATGAAATGGCAAAAATAATATTAAACCAATTGTCAGAACTAAAAACACCTAACATGATAAGTAGGAAGAATATGTCAGGAATGGTTTGCATTATTTCTAATAACCGTTGAACTATTAGGTCAAATGGGATTGCATAAGACTCTTTCCTTGGAATAAATAATCTTCCACTTTTTACAATCAAGAATAAGGAGACACATAGTAATAGTAGAAAGCTCCATCTGATTAGGCCTTCAGTGTATAAAGTATAGAAAACAGTAATGAATAATAGTGGGATGCTGAGTAGGATGTTTCCCTTAGAAATGTATAGACCGTGATCACCAATGTACCCGCTAATAAAAGCAAAGAAAATGCCTATGAGTAAAGAGAAGAGTACGGTATAGAAACCTATATAAAGTGCTACCCAACTCCCATGAATTAATCCAGCAAGAATATCTCTGCCTAATGGGCCTGTACCCAACCAATGCCTGTGATGTATTGATGCTATTTCTTGTTTATCAAAGGGGCCAACATTTCTGTTGAATTTGTCAATGTAATTGGCAGAATAAGGAATAGGTGCAGGCAATCCACTATTGCAGACGGATAACGGTACCAATATTCCAATTTTACTTTTCTCATAACAAACGATAAGATCCTCATTAGCCAGAAAATTATGAAAAATTCCTATGAAAAGAAAAGCAGTTATGAATGTGATCTGCCAACGAGATAAGCCCATTCGTTTAATAAAACCTGATATGTTACCTAATGATTTCATATTAGGAAAATCTGATTTTCGGATTTATCCAAGCATAAAGAAAGTCTCCTATAAGATAACTTATTACAGTAACAGTTGCGATAAAAGTAAGGACACAAAATGTAACATTCCAGTCTGCTACTGTTATTGAATTATAAAAAAGTCTACCCAGTCCCGGTATATTAAATATCACTTCCGTAATAACTGACCCACTAAGCGCCACAGGAAATGACGCAACAAATAATGTTATAAAAGGTATCAAAGCATTAGGTAATGCATGTTTTAGAATTACATTTTTTCTTGACAAGCCTTTAGAGTATGCGGTTGTAATATAAGGTTGTGACAATTGGTCGTGGATACTCCTAGAGAGTATTCTGGTTAAGAAGGCTAATGAATGTAAAGTCGTACAAACAATTGGTAGAATGAGTTTATGGCTATTGTAATAGATCTGCGTAATGAGGCTTTTGTCTGGATATATATTTATACCAACTGAAGGGAAGATATTAGTCCAGGTTCCATAATCATCTGTCGTGAAATACATGACTAACATTGTTGCCATCCAAAAAGTAGGTATAGAATGTGTAAAGTATAAAAACTGCGATATCACTTTAAAGAAGTAACTATTGGGGTATAGATTTATAAAAGATGCTAAAAGTATCGCAAGTGGATAAGCAAAGAATATCGTACATAGTGCTAATGAAAGTGTCCATAAAAGAGCCTGCTTAACTCTTTTTATTACTGGTGATCCATCAACCATTGAGTTTCCAAAACTCCCTTTGAGTATAGATGAAAACCAATTGTGATACTGGTTTTGGAGCCCATGCCAGACAACTTTAGGTAAAAACCATTTTACCTTTGTTTTAGATAATTGTAGCCCAAATTTGTGGAGAATAACATCATTAGAATTAACCAAAACAGCAGGGTCAGCAGATCTAAAAAATTTATTAAGATCAGATTGGTTTATTGACTTATCTCCTTGTAATGAAGTTATTTCTGTAATTATTGGTATGACTTTGTCACTTTGGTAGTTCTGTTTTATGATTCGATTAGATGTATTTCTTATTTGAGGATTTAGAATCTTATTTATATTGTCTGGGTAATGTGCGGGAATTATAGAGAAGTAAAAGTTAGGCAGGTCGTATTTTAATTTCTTGTATACTTTTATGTATTCTTCTTTTTCATTTCCGTCATAAGCGGTTGAGTCATCTAGTCCACGTAGTTCAAGGATCGACTCAACTTGATCTTGTGGTACGGCCTTACTGATCATAAAAGCAAGAACACTTACTGTTATAAGTAATGGGAAAACAAGTAGGATTCTTTTTATAAGATATGCTCTCACTTGTGGTTGGGGAGATTTTTATAAAGTTAAATAAGGCTATTTTTTAAGCTTAAAAGTATTGGCTAAATATCCGGGTCTTTTAGCAGTGGTTATAGCTTCGTATTTCTGGTTAATCATTATTTGTTTAAGAGGACAGAAAAGGAAGACAACGGGTTGATCCTCGTAAATGACTTCTTGTAATTGCTTATACAAGGGAAGTCTATCTTGAGAAGCGTTGGTTGACCTTATAGAATCAATAAGGCCATCAGCAATAGGGTTAGCGTAACCGATAAAGTTTCCTTATCTGCTATATCATCTGGCGCGGTATCAGTTGATATAGCAGATAAGGTAAGGTCAAAGTTGAAGTTAGATAAGTTCTCTTTTTTCATAACCTTATAACTTTTAGTAACAATATTAAGTTTAACCCCAGCCTGTTTAGTCGTTTCTTGAAATAGTATAGCTATTGACTTTGAGATGGTGCTACCTGTTATATGCATTGTAAGTGTAAGGTCTTTTTTGTTTCCATCGATTTCCTTGTCTAGGATACCATCATTATTAGTGTCAAACCATCCTGCATTTTTTAAAATGGATTTTGCTTTAGGAATATCGAGTTTAATTTCAGATAGATTGTTGTTGTAATATTTTTTAACAGGATGAAAAGGTCCGGTTGTTCTTACACCAAGACCATAGTTGATGTTCTGTATATAATCTTCTACATCTGTGAGGTGAGCTAAAGCTTTTCTTACATTTTTGTCTCCTAATATTTCATGTTTATTATTAATAGCCATATAGTAGAATAACATGGTCTGCGGAACATGAAAACGCCATTTTTCATTGAACGTTGAATCCTCTTTAAGATCCATAAAGACATTACTTTCTGATAGTTCTACGAAATCTAGTGACTCTTCCTTAGCCATTGTTACAGCTGTCATGTCATCAGGCACAACCTTGAAATTCATTTTTTCTGGGTAAGCCTGTAGGAATGGGTTGTCTGGATAATTAAGTCCCCAGTAGTTCTCTTTACGTTGAAGAACATAATACAAATCCGGTTCATAATGACTTATTTCGTATGGACCTGATTGTACAACATTTAGTTTTAGATTTTTAGAATTGTTAATGTTGTTAATTATAGTAGTGTATGTGCTATCTCCATAGATCGGGTTAGTGATATCGGAGACAGGTATATTAATTAATAATTGCTCAGGGTCACTAATATGGCTGGGTAATAACTCTGCAGTCAATGCGGCTTCAAGAGATAGCATATATGATCTGTCGTAATAGACAGTGATTGTTTTATTATTTGAGGGATCAATTTTTATGTCCTTTAGAAATTCAAAGTAAGGTCGCCAAGCAATCGCATTTGATTGAGGATGTAAAACCGTTTTTATTGTATGCATGTAGTCTAAGCCTGTAATGGGTTTGCCATCTGACCATATAGCATCTTTTTTAATTGTGAAAGTATATGATACCACTTTTTCACCATTAACAATTTCGTTTTTGCCTACAGGAATATTTTCTATGAGTATAGGGTGCAATTCCATAGTTACAGGATGGTAATCTGCAAGTGGCTTGAATATATATTGTGAAATAAGTCTTCCTCTAGATGTAGGAGAAAGTATGGGATGAACAACATATGGGTCCTTAGATATTCTAATATTTATCTCAGATTCTTGAATGAGGGTTCCTTTATTGTCAGAATTACAGCTTACAAATAATAGTATCCCGAAGAGATATAAAAATATGTTTTTCATATACTTATATAAATGGCTAATAGTTAGATTTCGAACTTAGAAATCCCTTCCTAAACTGATATGAATTTTGGGTTCTTGTACGACTCCCGTTTCTACTCCCCATGCGTAATCGAATTTAACAAAGTAGCCCAGTATCGTGCTTCTCATTCCTACGCCATATCCATATACAAGAGGTTGTCTGAAATATCTTGCCTCAACAAGTACTATGGGGTCATTCGGCGGTGAAGCAACTCTAATCGTGTTTAAAGGGTTGTCTTCTCCATCTGGACCCAACCCATACCAAGCTACACCAGTATCAAAAAAGCCTGTGACTTGTAAGTTTCTGAGGAATGCAAATTTAGTTCTTCCGGCAGTTAAAAATTGAAATATAGGGAATCTGAACTCTGCATTAGCAAGGACAAAAGTGTTACCGTTTCTGATATTGGTATCGAATCCTCTTAGATGCGGAGCTTGTGTCTTAAATGAAAAGTCTTCTGATTCAGGAACAGGAATAGATTGGTCAAAATCACCAAATAACATACCCTCCATTCCACCTAAGTAGTAGACAATCCGCTGGCTACCCAGAGAAGTGGCACCCGCAAACCTTAAGGCTAAAACAGCTCTTTTTAGTACAGGTATATAATGACGGGCATCTACGCCTAATACGCCTGTTACACCAGTACTACCATCTAAATTGATATTATCTTTTACTGTGAACTCAAACTGGTTGATGGCTTCAGCATAGAACTTGTAACGTGTGCCGTTTTTAATATTAAGACTGACATCATAAGAGTTATCATAAACATATTCAAGCTTTACAGAGACTCTCTTCTCGAAATCTACGGGCTGCTCCAGCGTATTAATATCAGTAGATTTTATTTGAAATTTATCAAGTCTCAGAGAAGTTGTAAGTCGGACACTACGATATACATCAAACGGGTATTTAAGTCTATATAGGCCGATTATAGAATTTTCTCTAGTCCTGAGAGACAAGTCTAATGGATCTGGCGCACGATTCATGTTTTTAGCATAGATCGCAAATCGCTTGTCTAGCCTATGTTTATTATTATCAAATAAAGCGTAGTATTCATATCCATTAAATCTAAAAGGAACCCTTAGTCCAAGTTCTATTTTATAATTTTCCAACATCTCATACATCAACCCCTTGAATAAGAATCCAGTAGGCGTATTGTTCAGTTCATTTGTATTATCAGTATAACTTTCTAACCCCTCAAATAAGACACTGTTGTCCATAGTTGTACTGAAATTATGCAACCTAAATTTAGTCCGAGATGCACTTGCTCTCATAGGATTGTACTTTATTATTCTGCGGCCTTCTTGATAAGAATCAGAAAAATAATCTTTATAGTATTTGTTAACAGTAGGAGAAATAGCTAGTTGGTTATCTAGTTCGTCAAGAGGTTGTAGGTTCTCTACATCTGGAAATTCTGATTGAAACTTTATAGCTTCTGTAATAACTTTTTTAGGCTCTTCCTCTTGTGGTAGATATGGAATGATTATATCTGAATCTATCGTTGTATTAGCTTTGGCGAAAGCTGTCTTATGTACACGATTGGTTAGCGCAACATAAGCTGTGTCAATATATGTAACATAATTACCCTTGTAATAAAAATTGTAAAAATGCTGATCAGAACCAGGTGTTGCATGGTGTACAATAACATTGTGCTTATGGTTGCTGAGTGGTCGTGATTTTAATGTATTGAGGTCCAGTTCATAACTGTTGTTGATTCCACTACTGCTGGACAAGTAGACTATAGTGCTATCAGAGTTGGCATAAGGTTGCGTTTCATTGAAGTTAGGTGTATCTGTTAGCCTTATAATAGAATTGTTTTTAGAATCACCTACCATCAGGAATAAGTCAAAATTATCTATGGGTAGTATCGTGTCCAGTTTTTCCTTAGCCCAAGCCGTATGCGTTCTATTTGATCGGAAGACAAGAGCTTTCTTTCCTTTGTAATTTATTGTGCTCGCATCTAGATCATCGTAGAAGTCTTCTGACAATCTTTTAAGACTTCGGCTCTTGATTTTATAAGTGTAGATGTCCGAGTAACCGTCAGTAGTAGCTGTAAATATATATTCTCCTGGCGTCCAATAATCAAAACTGTATATGCGATGAAAATTTTCTATAATATCTTGTTCTTCACTACTACCACTTTTGAGTTTCAAGGTTTTTAACTTTATAATATCCTTGTGCTCATAGATAATTGATAGCTCTGGATAATTGGGATGCCAAGCAATAAGAGGGTAATCAAAATCGGTTTCTTGAAAGATGTTCTTGTGACCTGTTTTGAAGACAATAGATTCTTCACCAGTATCCAAGTCCTTGATAACGACTCTGGCCTTACTACGATCATTAACGACATAAGCCAACTTATTCCCATCAGGACTTATTCTGTAATTACTTATTGGGACACCTTTTTTATTTTTGAGTTTAATAGGATTGAGACTCTCTGGTGAGGAGAATTGATTTTTTTCTTTTTCATAATTATTGGAATAGTAATCAGACCACTCTAATTGTAATTGTTTAAAGTCTCCACCCGTTATAAACTGAAAACTGTTTTCTAGATCTCTATTTATACGAATCAGGTAAATAATATTGGCTATAGCCGAAGAACCGTATTTATGGGCAATGTAATTCCACATACTATGACCAGCTACTCTAGAGTGATCTTTAGCCAAATTAGAAAACTTAGCGTAATCGTTATTATAGTCCCACAGTTCTCTTAACTCGTCTTCTATTTCTGTACCCCATGGATTACCACCGTAAGCGACAATACCATCTTTGAACCATTCAGGTAAGTTAAGCAAAAGCGCATTTTGAACGATTTCTTGTAGATTAGAACCATACAATATGCTATTGATGTAGATGGTAGCGATACCTCTTCTGATTTGCTTTCTGAGATTCTGGTGATCACCATCGAAGTAAACTAGAATCTTATTTCCTTGTACTTTGGTCGTACCTGCACTGCTGGAAAAGGCGTCTTCTATACCTACATTAGATTGCTTCAGATCTGAAATATCTACGTATACAACCACTTCTATTTTATCACTAAGGGTATGTTCAAATATTTTTTCTATCTCATCGTGATCAAATTCACTCAATTGAATAGTAGCGTGAGCGACTTTCTTTCCTTTTCCATACCAATACACTACAAAGTTCTCTGTCTCATACTGCGACCAGTTATTAAAATCATCGTGATACTGAATACGATTCTTGCCAAACTCAGTATTAATAGATTGCCCATTTAGTACCCAGTAAGAGCAACTAAAGAGTAATAGTAGTGTATATGCGTAAATCTTCATATTGACTGGGTAAAATAATAAAAATTTGATCCATTTCCTCAAATAAATCAAACAAGTAAAACGCTTATAACTATAGAACTCTTCTATTTTTGACGACATAACTAATAATATCATGCACGTAGCCACCTTTACCTTCAATGATTTCCAAGAAAACACCTTTGTATTATACGATGACACTAAAAACTGCTGCATCGTAGATCCTGGATGTAATAATGAATCAGAGCGGACATTACTTATAGATTTTATCGAATCCAATAACCTTACCCCTATTAAACTGGTTAATACACATTGTCATATAGATCATGTTCTGGGTAATAAATTTATAAGTGAGAAGTATAATTTGCCGCTTATTTCGCACAGAGGGGAGCAGATTGTCTTGGATAATATGGATGCGGTGAGCCGCACTTACGGGATTCCTTATGAGATGTCACCAGATATTACTGAGTTTCTAGAAGAGGGTGACGTGCTAGAATTTGGAAACACCAAGCTTGAAGTACTGTTTACACCAGGGCATTCTCCAGCCAGCATATCCTTCTTCCATAGAGAATCTAAGCAATTATTAGCCGGAGATGTATTGTTCAAGGGGAGTATAGGTAGAACGGATTTGCCTGGTGGTAGTATGGAAACCTTGATAGATTCTATCAAGACGAGATTTATGACGCTTGATGATGATGTCATTGTATACCCTGGACATATGGGAAGTACAACTATCGGAGCAGAGAGAAAAAGTAATCCTTTTTTGACTGGGGTATAGGTTTTAAGACTTTCGTCGAATGCGTGGAGATTAAGCTGGCCCGATCATTAAATTAGAGTGACTAACAACATCTAAAATGTACCTGACTAATAAGTTCACATTACAATAAATTATAATTTGTAACTTTGTGGTTAGCAACAAGTCGCTGTATGTCATCATTTTGTAATCCAAATTATCTACAAATTAATGTCTAAGGTTAAGCATACCCAGCCAGAGCCTACTTCTAATCCGCTTTACCTCAGGGAAAAATGGCAATTGCTCGCCATATTCTTATTGGGTTTCGCCATATACGCCAATACGCTTACACATGATTATACACAGGATGACGCTATAGTCATCTATGATAATATGTTTACCACAGAGGGTATCTCTGGTATACCTGGTATCCTGACCAACGACACTTTTTACGGTTTCTTCAAGGAAGAAGGCAAGAAAAATCTAGTTACGGGTGGAAGGTACAGACCTATTACACAGATTATGTTTGCTGTGGAATGGCAACTATTTGGGAAAGCCCCTTGGGTAGGTCATTTGATTAATATACTATTGTATTGCTTGTTGGGAGTTGTTCTCTATAAGCTGTTATTGCTTATGTTTTCTGAAGGTCATAAAATCAGTGATAACCTGCGTTGGTTTGTGTTTATCATTTGTGTTATTTATATCGCTCATCCCGTACATACAGAAGCTGTTGCAAATATCAAGGGACGAGATGAAATTCTAACCATGTTGGGCGCCATAGTAGCGATGTATGCTTCTTTCAAATATTATTATTCAAAGAATATTAAATGGCAGATTTTTGCAGCAGCTAGTTTCTTTGTTGCTCTGATGAGTAAAGAGAATGCGATTACTTTTCTAGCTGTCGTGCCTTTGGCTTACATGTTATTTAAAAAAGAAACCTTAGGAAAAATTCTCAAATTATTGGCACCATTTGCGTTAAGCAGTTTATTGTTTTTAGTTATAAGGTTTGCGATTCTGGGTGCAGATTTTGGATCACAATCTATGGAACTTATGAATAATCCTTTTCTTAAGATAGATGGTAATCAATGGATTGCATTTTCTGGCGGAGAAAAATGGGCTACAATCATAACAACGCTAGGTATGTATATTGGATTGTTGGCCTTTCCTTATTCCCTATGTCATGATTATTATCCCAGAGCGATAGAAGTTATGCAGATAGGAGATCTGCCTGCTATTCTCAGTATGTTGCTATATCTTGTAATGGCAGGTCTGGCTTTCTTTCTATATAAAAAAGATAAGTATATCAGTTTTGGAATTATGTTCTTTATCATAACGTTGTCTATCGTATCCAACATTGTTTTTCCTATAGGCACACTTATGAGCGAACGATTTCTATTTATGCCATCCTTAGGATTTGCGATAATAGTAGGAAGACTACTTTCACATTACGTTAATAAAAAGTTAGCCCTAGGGTTAGTAGGCATTATTATTCTGGCATATTCCATTAGAACTATTACGAGGAATATGGTGTGGAAAAATGACTTTACACTTTTTACAACTGATGTTAAGAATCAACCCAATAGTGCCAAATTATTGAATGCCGCAGGAGGCGCATTATCAACAGAAGGCGGCAAGCTCAAAGACAGTCCTGAAAAGACTAAAATGCTAAAACAATCCATTATTTATTTGCAACGAGCGATAGAAATACATCCGACTTATCAGAATGCACATCTACTACTGGCTAATGCAAATTATTACCTGGGCAATTACGATCCAGCAGTTGCGACTTTAGATAAAGTGTTGAAACTGTATCCTAATTATGAAGCCGCTTTGACTAACCTTCCTATCATCTTACGTGATGCAGGAAGACACTATGGAGAGAAAGAGAATAACTTGAAAAAAAGTGAGCAAGCGCTAAAGCGGTCATATGACTTGTCACCTGGCGACCTTGAGACCAATAGACTACTAGGTATAATATCAGGCATGCAAAATCAACATGAGAGAGCTATTTTTTACTTCGAAAAAGTAGCTAAGATGGCACCCAACTCTGCAGCCAATTATGTCAACCTAGGAACAGCTTACCAGAACGCAGGAGATAAGGAGAAAGCCTTAGAATATTATAACAAAGCTGTAGAAATAGACCCAAAAGCTTTAAATCAATTTTCCCCTAAATAGATCCATTGAAGAACATATCAATATATTTCATTCGTGTAAGCATAAGTATATTTTTCTTATATCTGATAACTTCATCAGCTTATTGTCAAGTCCACGATCCAGCAGAAACCTATGCTAAGGATAAGATAAAGACGATGACCTTAGATGAAAAAATAGGTCAACTCTTTATGATCAGAGCACATTCCGACCTAGGTGCCGAGCATGTCAAAAGTGTGGAAGATCAAATTAAAAAATATAAAGTAGGAGGCCTTTGTTTCTTTCAAGGAACACCAACTAAGCAAGCTGAGCTGACTAATAAATATCAACGCTTATCGACGACGCCACTGATGGTAGCTATAGATGCGGAGTGGGGACTAGGTATGCGACTGCGAAAAACGTCAATCTCATTCCCCAAACAACTTACTCTAGGCGCTATACAAGACAATAATAGTATATACAGGATGGGGCAAGTGATTGCGAAACAACTCAAACGGATAGGAGCTCATGTTAACTTTGCACCTGTTATAGATGTCAACAACAATCCTGATAATCCGGTTATACACAATCGATCATTCGGTGAGGATATATATAATGTGAATCTGTATCTGTATCACCATGACCTGGAAAATGTTTCATACAAGCATA
>JALZVB010000071.1 GCA_023300835.1 Saprospiraceae bacterium
GCTTTGGGATTTTAATCAGATACCTTACAGAGTAAGGATTTGGTGTTTACTTAGAACTTTCTACACTTAGATAATCAAAAAACTTGCCATAGATTATATAGCTTTAAGGTTTTTCATTTACACATAATAATGAACGCTTTGTGTACAGATGAGCCTAATAATCTAGAAAATAATTGCTTTTGAAAAGTCATAGTTTTCTTTTATGAATTAACTTCTTCTAATAGATCTACGTTCTTGGTTATGTTATTGTGTTCATTATGGTTAGCGTATTTTTCGATTTTATTATACAGATCTATAGGGTCAAATGGCTTACTGAGATAATCATTCATTCCTGCTTCTGTTACTTTTTGAATTATGTCGTTGGATACAGTTGCAGATAATGCTATGATAGGTGTCTGAGATGTAGAACCACCCATATTCCGTATGTCTTTGGTGGCTTGATAACCATCTTTAATCGGCATCTGAAGATCCATAAGAATGACATCGTAATTAGCGTTAGCTGCTTTGTTTACGGCTTCTTCTCCATTTACGGCTTCATCATATTCAATATTCCATTTGTCAAAAAATTGATTAATAACTAAAAGATTCATGGCGTTATCATCTACAACTAAGAGTTTCATTCCTGTTAAATCAAGTTTCTTTCCTTCATTAGGCTTAATAGAATTAAGGTAGCCATATGATACTTGATCAAAATCTAAATCAAACCAAAATGTTGTTCCTTCACCTAGTTTACTTTCTACATGAATTTCAGAATCCTGAAGATTTAATAACTTTTTACATATAGCTAAGCCCAATCCTGTGCCTCCAAATCGTTTAGACGTATGGCCTTGTGCTTGAGTAAAATCATCAAATATTGTATCCAATTTATGTGACGGAATGCCTATCCCAGTATCTGTTATTTTTATTCTCAGTTTAAGTTTTTCATGGTTATTTTTTATACTTAAAAGTGACATTTTTACAGAGCCTTCAGATGTAAATTTGACTGCATTACCTATTAGATTAGTTAACACTTGAGAAAACCTAAGACTATCTCCTTTTACCCATGTCGGCACGTTATGTCCTATTTCTATCTGTAGCTTAATATTTTTATCTTCAGCAGTAAAATAGAAGGAGTTGAGGATGCTTCTTGCTGTTTTCTGTAGGCTAAATGGTTCATTGCTGAGCTTAAGATTTCCTGTCATTAACTTATTATAGTCTAGGATATCGTTAATTAAATGCAGCAAGTGTTTGGAAGAAAACTTTAAGGTCTCTAGGTTTTTTATCTGAGACTCCTTTGGTTCATCCATAAGCAATATGTTACTTATGGCTATAACAGCATTTAACGGTGTTCTAATTTCGTGAGACATAGTCGATAAGAAATTAGTTTTTGCCTCATTAGCAAGAATTAATTGCTTCTCAGTTTCTTTTGTTTTTGTTACATCTACAAGTGACCCTATTGCGCCAGTTATTCTGTCGTTTTCATCACGTTGTAGACTTGCTGACAATTCCCACCACAATAACTTTTTATCTGAAGTAGGTCGACTAAAGACAGTTTTAAAGTCTTTAACATCCTTGTTCTTTATATGGGAAATAACTTCTTTGTCAAAGTGATCAATAGTGTCAGTATAGTTCATATAGTTTTTTCCTAAACTATATATAGGATCTTCTTGTCCAAAGCTGGCCCAGGCTGAATTTAGATATGTGAAATTTCCGTTTCCATCAACTTCAAAAATAACTTCATTCACATTGTCCATTACTCTATCAAGATGTTCCTTAGCTTGTATAGCTTCCCTGGACTTAGTAATGTTTTCTTTCTTAAGGGATTGGTTTGATTCAAAAAGTTCTTTAGAACTGATTTCTAACACATTCTCCAAGCGTACATTGTCGTCAATAAGTGACTCGTAAGAATCGTTAATAGATTGGATAAAATCTGGATATTTTGAAATGAAGTCTGATGGAATTTTGAATTTTCTCATCTGATCTTTAAGAGATCTATGTAGATTTTCCATAGTATTTTTTATGACTATGTCACCAAGTGAATTATCCACTTACGGAAGCCAGTTTGTCATTATTTTAGTAACTCTGGATTCAGATTCGTCTTATTCACAGTGACCTTTAAATTGTTTTTTGGCTTGTATTATTTATCTGTGTAGAAGTGAAGTAAGTGTAAAATTGGGGTTATTACCTACTTATTGTGGCTTCACTTTAGATATGCGTTTCCTTTAAGGAATAATATCAATACGTTTTAGATTCCTTATGAATTCAGATATTCGCACATTCCGATGTAGTCGCTTTTGATTATACGTAAGTGACTTATGTATGATTCTAGGAAATATGAATAGGGCTGTGCGATGTTGCGGTCAGAGTTCTTCGCTAATCGTTCAATCTCTCCCATTTGAATGCCAATTGCTGATAGGCCGACCCATGTAAAATTGTTCTTAATTTTGTGAGCAATAGCTACTATGTTTGAAAAATCCGACTTTTCTATAGCTTCAGTAAGTTTAGAAATATCTACTGGAGTTGATTCTAAAAATACTGAGAACATTTTTTTTGCAAAATCTAGATTCGGACCATAATATTCATTCAGAAAATCTTGATCTAGACTTTTATTAAAGTTAAATTTTAATGAAAATGACTCATTGAAAAATGTAGCATTAGGGAGAATTGTTTCGGTATTTGAGATTTGACTTAACATGTGACTAACTTGTTATGTATCCTATTGAATAGGAAATTAATTTCTTTAAAATATCTATCATTTATAAGACAATAAAATGAACATACTACCCTTTAAAATTGTGTCCAATTATTGTCGTCAGGTTGTCATTTTATATAAACGACAGGTCTCTGACAGTTTCACTTTAAGAATAGGTATCTTGAATTTATGAATCTAGGGTCTGCCTTAGAAGAGATATTTAATTTGTTATAACTGTTGTGTATACAACCTTTATATTTGCTGTTTTCTCAATATAGTTAACATGTTTATAGGGTATTTACAATTAGGGATCCAACACATACTTGATATTCAAGGAATTGACCATGTGCTTTTTCTGATTGCACTTGTTATTATGTTTGACTTAAAACAATGGAGACAAGTTTTTCTTTTAGCAACGGCATTTACGATTGGGCATTCGTTGACTTTGGTAATATCTAGTTATGAGTTGATAAGTGTCAACTCACAATTGATAGAGTTAGGAATTGCACTATCAATTGCATTGACTGCTATTTTTAATTTGATGTCTTATAAAACAGGTAAACTACCTAATGTCTCACTATCTTATATATCAGCATTGGTATTTGGGTTTATCCATGGGATGGGTTTCTCGAGTTTTTTTAGAACTTTATTGGGATCAGAATCTATTGTAATTCCATTGTTAGGATTTAACATAGGTGTTGAGATTGCTCAGATAGTAATAGTAATAGCGACGATAATATTCAGTTATTTATTGACTAGCTACTTTAAGATTAGTAAAAAGTATGTCATCTATTCTGTTTCTGCCATAATACTATTAATGTCTATCAGGATGATTTTAGAGAGAATTTGAAACTTCTGACGATCTTATACATTGGCGTCAATGATTTAAGCTTATTAACAAGCTTTCGCAAATGCGCTATTATATTAACTTTATAAATATTAACACTGGTTGTAGTGATCAGGCAAACATATATTGTAATACAGATGAACTTAAAGAGAACAGATCTACTGCAAAAAGGAGCTTATATTAATGGTCAATTTGTACAAGCAGATTCAGCTAAGACATTTCCGGTCTACAATCCTTTTTCAGGTGAGATGATAGCTGAAGTAGCTGATTGTAATGGTGATGATGCAAAAGTTGCTATAGATTCAGCGGCAGTTGCATTTAAGATATGGCGTAAATTTACGGGTACCAAAAGAGGTAAGATACTACGTAGATGGTATGAATTGCAGATAGAACATGCTAAAGACCTCGCTACAATATTAACGATAGAACAAGGTAAGCCACTGGCAGAGTCTGTAGGTGAAATAAGATATGGCGCTTCATTTGTGGAATGGTTTGCTGAGGAAGCAAGGAGAGCTTATGGAGATGTTATTCCGGGACATCAGCGCGATAAGAGAATTATGGTTATTAAGCAGCCGGTAGGTGTAGTAGCTGCTATTACGCCTTGGAATTTTCCGAGTGCTATGATAACAAGAAAGGTAGCACCAGCATTGGCAGCAGGTTGTACTGTTGTTATTAAACCTTCTGAATTAACTCCGCTGTCAGCTTTGGCATTAGCTGTATTAGCAACAGAGGCGGGTATACCACCAGGTGTTTTTAATGTACTTCCTACCAATGATGCACCTAGCATAGGTAATGAAATGACATCGAGTCGAATCGTTAGAAAACTATCCTTTACAGGATCAACAGCAGTTGGGAAACTCCTATTGAGACAATGTGCTGATACTGTAAAAAAGGTATCTATGGAACTAGGAGGTAATGCGCCGTTTATTGTTTTTGATGATGCAGATATTGATAAGGCTGTAGAAGGTGCCATAGCTAGTAAGTTCAGAAATGCTGGACAGACTTGTGTTTGTACCAATCGTGTATTTGTGCAAGAAGGCATCTATGATGAATTCATTAAGAAATTTGCTGAAGCTGCCGAAAACCAAAAAATAGGAGATGGTCTTAAAGATGGTGTTACGATAGGACCCATGGTGGAAGAAAAAGCTGTGGCTTCTGTTCAGCATCTTGTAGAAGATGCTATATCCCAAGGCGCTACACAATTGTGTGGTGGAAAACGTCATGGGGATAAAGATTCTTTGATTTATCTACCTACTGTCTTAGCTCATGCAACAACAGAGATGAAGGTGTTTCATACGGAGATATTCGGGCCTGTAGCTCCCGTTTTTAAATTTAAGACAGAAGAAGAAGTTCTCAGACTTGCCAATGATACCCCTTACGGGTTGGCAGCATATTTCTATGGTCGTGATTACGCAAGATTATGGAGAGTTGCAGAAGGTTTAGAATATGGGATGGTGGCAATTAATGGTTCCAGTGTTTCTACGACTGTTGCCCCATTTGGAGGGATAAAAGAAAGCGGAATAGGTCGCGAAGGCTCTAAGTATGGATTAGAAGAATACTTAGAAATGAAGCAAATCATGTGGGCTGGTATTGAGTAGCACTATCTAAAGTTATTAATGATTAGTATGGATAACGGTGATGTTTTTAAGGATTTAATTGTAGTAGAACTAGCCAGTGTTTTAGCAGGACCTTCCGTAGGTATGTTCTTCGCAGAACTAGGCGCCAGAGTTATCAAAGTAGAAAATAAGAAGACAGGTGGTGATGTTACCAGAACGTGGAAACTACCTATAGAAGACCCTAATGATGAATATTCTGCCTATTACCATAGTATAAACTGGGGCAAAGAGAAGATACTCTTAGATTTGAAAGATCCCAGTGATAGATCAGAAGTAATAAAGCTAATTGAAAAAGCAGATATAATCATAAGTAATTTCAAAGTGGGTTCTGCCCAAAAATTAAAAATGGATTATGATTCCCTCAAGAATATTAATCCAAGAATTATTTATGGGAGTATCTCAGCCTATGGTGATGATGACCCTTCTCCTGGTTTTGATGTAATGATGCAAGCGGAAACAGGATGGATATATATGAATGGTGAGCCTGATGGACCGCCAGTAAAAATGCCAGTAGCCCTCGTTGATATCTTGACAGGTCACCAACTCAAGCAAGGATTGTTAATTGCCTTAATGAATAGAGAAAAAACGGGCAATGGTTCCCGCGTCAGTATATCATTATATGATGCCGCAATAGCCGCATTGGCTAATCAAGCCAGTAACTGGTTAAATACTGGCCAATTACCTGAACGCCGTGGAAGCCAACATCCTAATATCGCACCCTATGGTGACATTTTCTTTACACAAGATAATATCAGAGTTATATTAGGTACGGGAACACAAAAACAATTCGAAGGGCTCTGTGAAATCTTAAATCTCGATAGTTTAATCACAGACAAAAGATTCTTGACGAACTCACTTAGACTACATAATAGGAATGACTTAAATGAGTATTTGAAACCAGCTTTCACTGAAATTCCATTTGATAAGCTGTTCAAGCTTTGTCAAGCTAAAAAAGTCACAATAGCTCCGATCAATAACTTGAGACAAGTGTTCGAAAATGGCAAGGCTCAGAAATTGATACTGAAAGAGACTCTGCCTGACGGGCGAGTGAAGAAAAGTGTTAGGACTGTTGTGTTTAAAATAGAGTCTTAAATGATGACACTTTTTGGTTAAAGACAATCGTTAGGAAATGGGCAAAATAATCCAGTGATTATCTATGAAAGACTAAGACTTCCTTTTCCTAAAAGGGAAAACCCACTTTTCAAGGTTTATGATTGACTGAATTTTGCTATAACAGTATTACACTGTTATATCGTTAATAACCTTTTCTTTAGCATTGGTAATAACGGACTGTATACCATTATCTCTGGCTGCTTCAGAATTATACATTTGGCTTTTTCCTATAATCTGTCCATTTTTGGCCTTCATATTAAAATAAGGGCTACCATCTTTAGCTACAGTTTTTTCAAAACTAGCTTCATTTGCATTTTCTATAACTGAGATAACACCAGTTTCTGCACCAGATTTACTTTCATAAGTTTGACTAGCAAGAACAATTTGACCATTAGCAGCTTTTAGTCTGAAAGCAAATTTCCCAGATTCTGTATTGAAGATTTCAAAGGCATAGAACAGTTTTAGATTTTGAGTAAGTTAAGAATATGTTTGTAAAAAAAACATCTAATTGTTACACTTTTTAGTACAAAAAAAGTTCTTATAAATAGTATAACAAAAAAAGGAGAGCATTAATTTAAAATTAATGCTCTCCTTGATAGATTAGAATCTACTGGTTCTTACCAGATTGATCTTTCAACATTTGTTGCAGGTTGAGAGTTATTAGTTTCTTTAGGATCTTTCTTCTTTTTTTTATCTTTACCTCCTACGATTGCTAATGTTTCTAATACTTGAGCTGTTTTTTTAAAATCTTCAAACTTCATGGATAATAATTTAAAATGTTAGATTGTATTCATTTTCACCTGAATAAAGCGTTGACTTACCACTGACATAATCAGATAACGAAACTGTCAAAACATCTCGTTTTTAAGGATTTTGAGAGAATTAAAATTTAGGCACTGTTGACTAAATATTTAATCTGTTATTTCTTAATGTAAATCTATGGCGTATCTCTATATATTCAAAATAAAAAATATGTCAAATTGCAATATGACCCAATTTGTAGTTGTATTGTAGGTCAAGTGAGAAGCACTGTAGACGATACGAGATAAGGGTCGTTACATTCTTGTGCTCTTTTTATATTAATACTGATTAAGACATATGACCTACCTAATAGTTTATTGTTTGTTTTACCATATAATCAACTAAATATTGGAGTACCCAGAAAACATACTACTAGTAAAAGGAAAAGTCACAAACGGAATATTGTACGGATTCACGCCTGTTGTTTCAGAATTATTGAGTCTAGTAGCAAATATTGACATTGATCTTATTAGTACCACAAGTATTTACAAAAGAACATATTCAAGATTTGTGCCATATTATAAATCTCGTAGGGGAGGAGGTGCTATAACCTTAGGGTCTCACAAATCGAGATCAATAACTTTTACGGAAAACTTCTTCTCTTCAGATAAAACTGAAATTTGTTGGGCTAAA
>JALZVB010000072.1 GCA_023300835.1 Saprospiraceae bacterium
AAGCTATAATTTCTTCCTAATTGACCAGATATCTACATACAACTGTGGTTGTAATGCGATTGCAAGGACTGTTGTAGGTGCTTTATTGCTTAATGAGTCAAGCTGATAAACCGTAAAATCTTAGGTAAACTTACTCTCAACGAGAGCTTCTAGATATTATTCTTAGCAATCTGGATAGCTATGGCCAAAAGTATAATTCCAAATACCTTTCTCAGTGTAACTGTAACTTGTGGAGACATCTTTCCTGATAACCAATCTAGTGAATTGAGTAAGGTAAAGATTATAACAGCATTGATACCTATGGCCATTAAGATACTAAGCGTATCGTAATCAGACTTGAGAGATAATATAGTTGTCAGTGTTCCAGCTCCTGCTAGTAATGGGAAAGCGATAGGTACAATACTACCAGATAAGTTCTCTTCTCCTGGCTCCTCCTTGAATAATTCTATACCCAAGATCATCTCTAATCCAATAAAAAATATGATTAAAGAACCAGCTAGTGCAAATGAAGAAATATCTACGCCAAATAAGGCTAAAATTGAACTTCCAAAAAACAGAAATGCAACCATAATAGCAGTCGCTACTAATGTCACTACTGAAGGTGTTATTTGCATACCTTCTTTTTTCATATTGATCAGAATAGGTATGTTGCCTAACATGTCAATTACTGAAAACAAAATTACTGTTACTGATAAAACCGCTGCCATCTTAAATTCTCTCTAAAAATGAATAATTGTTGTTCATGCTCTCAGCATTAAGAGCACTTTTTGTATAAGTCAATCATTAATTATAACTCAAAATAAATGCTATTTATCGAATAAAGCCACTCTTAATGAATTAATGAGTCAATATGACTTATTTTTTTTAAATAAAAAGTTATATTTCATATTTTAAAATACTAACTATATGGAAAACTTTAAACTTGACGCATTTGATGCCAGAATCATCGAAGAATTGACATCAGACGCCAAAACACCGCTTGTCAAACTGGCTCAAAAGCTTAAAGTTTCTAACACATTTGTACATCAGCGGATCACAAAGTTGAAGGAATATAAAGTACTCAAACAAGCCAGTTACAGTCTTGATAATTGGCGGCTAGGATATAAGACTTCTGCCTATACACAGATCCAGCTAGAAAACTCTAAAACCTACAAGAAAGTAGAGTCAGAATTGTCTAAAATTCCAGAGATTGTCGAATGCGTAAACATATCAGGAAGCTATGCCTTGATGGTCAGAATATTCTGTCTTGATAACCGACACCTCAGAGATGTTATATACGAAAAGATCCAAGTTATAGATGGGGTAGTAGGAACCAATACTACGATATCGTTTGAGACGGCATTCTCACGTAATGTTAAGATTAATGTGTAGTAAATTCAGCTCAGACATTTACTGCTGACAAAGCGACTCTATTTGAGACAGCATAAGTTATGGCAAGCCTATTTCATTTTTTTTTAATGTTTTTGTAACGTTTTCCTTTTTCAACAAATAAAGAAAGTAGGAGGACGTGTTAAGTGTTCTTTTAACAACATATTAGTAGTTGTAATAAACAACTACAGTCATTATCTAATCTTGGAAAAGGATGATTTTCTTAATAGAGCATTAATCTGATTCCATAAAAACACTTCTAAAATTATGAAGTATAAAATACTTTTAATTTTCCTCACCTTTGCTATGAGTGCAGAAAGTCAGAAACTTGGCTTTTCCTCTTTCTCTCCTTACGGAGGAAGCAATGTGGAATCAGATCACACCATGTTTTACAACGTTGGAGAAATGCTTAATGAAAGAGAAGATCTTTCTGACTTTTCTGTCCACGATGGACTGTTACAAAGTAGAGCCCTTTCTAAGAATTATGAATCCTATCTAGAAGTCAAGTTTTTCTTAGACGATAACGAAAATGGATTAAAGGACGCAGCCGAAAAATTTATCAGCCTTGGTGCTGCAACGATCAACGGACAGCTATTCCTTAATTATAGCAAAGAAGGTTTATTGTTTGTCTCTCCAGTAGGAACCTATGACATTGTTTACGACCCCACATCATTACCAGATTGGAACTTAACCACTCCTTCTGATGTCACAATCGATATGCAAGGTGGCGTAGAGTATGAGCAAGTTTTATTTGGGTTATCTCCAGAAACATCATTCTCGGATTTGCAAGTGGTAATAAGTTCAGAGAGATTTAGATGCTTCAGTCCCGTTGACTATGTATTGTCTGTTTGTAATTTTGGAACAGTTTCAGAGTTCGGTATTGTATGGTTACAATTAGATGAGCGGCTAGAGGAGTTCTATTTTGATCAAGAACCTGACCATGTTTCAGGTGATCATTTAGTGGGATGGAATTTTGATCTTGGTCCAACAGAAAAATTGGAACTGACTTATATGATTATTGCACCTGCTGTGTCTGAGGATTTACCTCCAGGAGAAATATTTAAATCTGTCGCTTATGTAGAAGATGGATTTAACCAAAGAAAAAGAGACTATTGTTATGAGCAAGAACTCAGATGTTCTTGGGATCCTAATGACAAACTTGTTGTACCTAATCGTCCTGATAGTCTAGGACTTATAGATCAGCCGCTTGCCTATACTTTGAGATTCCAGAATACAGGAAACGACTATGCAGAAAATGTTGTCGTTACAGATACATTGAGTGAATATCTTGATATGAACACATTCCAACTTATAGCTACCAGTCATCCAGAAGAGTTGAAAGTAGAGTATACTAAGAATGCTTTGAATATATTGGATTTCAGATTTGATAATATTTATTTGCCAGATAGTACTGAGAATCTTGAAGGTTCTAATGGATTTATAAGTTATACTATAAAGGTCAAAGAAGGGGTAGCATTAGGAACAGAAATTAATAATACGGGATTTATATATTTCGATTTTAATCCAGCTGTCGTTACTAATACTACGGGTACAACTATGGTTGATATGTTTCCTATAGTTGCAGTCGATGACGAACCAGAATTATTGAGTAGAAAAGTATTCCCTAATCCTTCTACGGGGATTATATATCTAGAAGATCAAGTTGAACAAGTAAATGTAATTGACCTGTCAGGTAGACTTCTAAGTCAATATAAATCTGTTTCTAAAATGAATCTTTCGGGACTTCTGCCAGGAACATATTTCTTAGAAATCAAAGACCAAGGAACTAGATCTGTAGAGAAAATTATTCTTACGCGATAGTCAATTTTATTACAAAAAATAACATAAGATAAAATGAAATACATAATAACAATATTTTTCTCACTTATCTGTGGAATGATAATGGCGCAGACAGAAGCGATGCCATATCAATCTATATTGACAACCGCAGATGGAGATATCATAAAAAATAGCAATGTCGAAGTCAGAGTAGACATCATAGAAGATAACTCAACTGGAACTGTTAGCTACAGTGAGACACATACAACACAGTCAGGTATCAATGGTGAATTGTCACTTGAACTAGGTAATGGCACACCTGTGAATATGACAATCGACAACATAGACTGGGAGAGACCTAATTATATCAAACTCTCTTTCAAGCCAGAAGGCTTTACCACTTTCTTTGATACACAAACTATTCAGATGTTATCTGTCCCTTATGCCTTATTTGCATTGAATGTAAAATGTGAACAAGGTTGCCCAGGTCAAACAGGAGAGGATGGACAAGTTGGTCCAGCTGGGCCTAGGGGGCTACAAGGAGTATCAGGTATTCCTGGTACAAATGGTATAAATGGTATAGATGGTCAAGCCGGTAGTACAGGAGTTACTGGTGCACAGACACTTATAGCTACGAGCAACATACCTAACAACCCAGCAGTCGGTAGATTCTATATTGACGATGGAAGTAATAGATCAGATGGACTTCCAGGGTTCAGAATGTGGGATGGTAATCAATGGTTAAACCTTTAAAAAAGAGAAGCAATGAATAAAATAAGCACTATACTTTTTATACTATTTTCATTCTCCTTACAGGCGCAGATCATAAGACCTGTATGTGATGATATTAGTCAGATACCTTCTGTATTTACTTACTCCGGATTCATTATTCAAGATGAATTAACGGCTATAGGTATTGCACAAGATTTTAGTTTAAGATTTACAATAACAAAAGGATCTCCAGGAGGAGAAGAATTGTTTACTCAGAATTCAACTGTACCATTTTCTAAACAAGGTTATTTTACGGTAGAAATTGGAGAAAGTGCCGTTTGGACTACCTCTCTTAACAATTTCATTGATGCTATACAGACCTCACCAAGTTCAGAATTTTATATGAATGTAAGTTTAAGGGATAACACGGGAACATATAACTCTATTGGGAATCAGAAGATTCTTACTGTACCTTATGCTTATGCGGCAAACTCTATAGGAGGCCTCGGGCCTGATGGAGCGCAAGGGCCATTAGGTCCACAAGGCCCACAAGGTCTTCAAGGTATTCACGGTGTGCCTGGGCAAAATGGTACTAATGGTCTAGATGGCGCTCCAGGTTTGCAAGGTGTACCAGGTTTTGGTATTATGAAAATGACTAATTTCCCACCTAGTTCTGGTAATCTATATGTTGATGATGGAACAAACACATCAGACGGTCAGCCACACTTAAGAACAAAGATTGGAGGCGTATGGACCGACTTGTAATCAATTAATAAATTAAAGAAAAACAGTAATGAAATATTTAAATATAATTTTATTCCTTTTGATTGCACAACTTATGTCTGGTCAATTTACAGAAGGATTTACTTATCAAGGATACTTGATAAATGCCGCAGGAAGTGGTATAGATAACAAAGAAGTTCTAATGCAAATAGAACTCAGTAGTGACAGATTGGGCAATGATGTGTATTATTCAGAATCTCATGAAGTTGTTACAGATGAAAATGGCGTATTCAGTCTGGTAATAGGTGAAGGTACTCCTGCACAAGGCGCTATTTCAGCTGTAAATTGGCTGGCCTCTGTACCTTTCTTAACTGTTAGTTATGACTTGCAGGATGGACAACCTGTGAGATCTCTAGGAACGACTCAATTTCAATCAGTACCTTTCTGTTTTTACTCTAAGTACATAACCTGTGCTAATGGTTTAGCTGGTCCAAATGGCGATCCAGGCTTTGACGGCCCAGTAGGTCTTCAAGGTATTTCAGGTACAAATGGTACAAATGGTGCTAATGGACAAGATGGACCATCCGGTGCTCCTGGACTACCCATTACACCTATATTATCTAGTCCTCCCTCTGGTCCAGAAGGAATGATATATATGGACGATGGGTCCAATAGACTTGATGGTGCGCCAGGATTCAGATATTATGATGGAAGTAATTGGTTAGACCTTTAAGTAAATGATATAGTTAATATACAAGAGATTTATATGCCTGGGAAATGATTTTCTCAGGCATTTTTTGTTTATGGATGTAGCAAATGTATTGGCGGTAAACATTGATTATGGAACCTGATCTACTCTAACCATCTAACTTTGTTTTCACATTTCGGTAACGTTTTCCATTTTAAGGAAATAAAGGGTTGTGCAGCTGTTCTTCCTGTATTTCAATTTTTGTAATTACTAGCGTAGAACACCAGCCATTCATTACTAACCATTAGATGAGGCGGACATTTTTATAATGTCAACCTCTTTCTTTAGACTCCTTCAGTTATGAGATGTCAACTACTCATTGTTTTTATTGGTCTTGTTATCAAATCTTAACAGCCAGAAATTAGGTTTCTCATCCTTTACTCTCGCAATGTTCCTTTACAGCTTGAGACTCAGTATGGTACTTCTTGAAATAATTGCTAAATAAGTCTCTGATTGTTAAAGAAGAACTATAAGGAAACTTCTTGAATTGAGCAGGAGTATAGTCTAGAAATGATTTGCCATTATATCTCGGCGTCGTCTTCAAGTAATTTGAGGCCACTTGACAAGGATTAGAATTGGATCGCATGGACAGTTTGTATTTAGGGACAAATCCAGGGAGACTGGCATAGAACAATACCGCTTGCTCAGTGTTGGTGAGGTCTAGTTTATTCATTTCAATATTTGTCTGTCCATAATTTTGTGATTTAAACTCACCGCCAATTCTGTTAAATATCTGCGCATAATAAGTTGCTAATAATTCTATCTCTTGATACTTTTCAAATTCTACCCCTTTGATAAGGGTAGGCACATCTAAGTCACCCATTGTCATAGAATTCCAGTTTATGTGTCTCAGTAGATATACGGCCTTTAGTGTCTCTAGATCAGGTTTTTTTAGAAAAAGGGTAGAGATGAGTTTATGTTCTTTATGGGTTAAGTATTCTTTTACATAGGCTTTAGTTTGTTGTAATTCGGGAGATGTGACTTTGTCTAGCTGGTTTACATCTTTGTAGGGATCGTGTAATCCACGATATATTGTAGACAACAATTCAATATCCTTGTCATAGGAATGTACGATAGGTTGATTACAACCGATGCAGAATAATAGTAAGAACGTATAAGCCATTGTAGTGTTAGTCATAGTCGTGCTTTTCTGAAGGCTAAAGGTATGAATTGATTCGATTCAAAATCACTTTTCACATTTCGATAATTAATCAATTTGTTAGCTTATTAATGAAGCCTTCAGATGGACTTTTAGATAACTCAGCTATTAATGAGTTACATCAAGAGACTGTCTTATGTATTCAATATTACATGGTCATATAGAGGGCAAGTATTCATTTTTCACTAAATGGCATTGTTATTGTCTTTTTTATATATGTTAAAATTTCGTAAATAGAGGCTAATCCATTTCCTTGTTTCCTAGCTAATTAAATTGTAATTAAAATGGAAAAACTAATACTTACAATATTATACCTCTTCTTTTCCTTGGTTTGCAATAGTCAATCACATAAATGGGTTGATTCTGGTAATCCAGATTTCCATAGGACAGCGTTAGAATATAACCCTAATCATGCCACTCAAGGTGAAACCGCATTAAAAGTTTCTGGTGAACTTCAGCAGATTGTGGATAGTTTCGAACTTATCAACAATAGCCTTGAAATTAAATTAAAAGACAATTTAAAACGACCCGAAGACTGGTCGATATATGATTTTGTAACACTGGATATCTTCATGGAAGAAAGCCCTGCAGGTTTGTCTGAAGCGATGTTAACCCTTACTAATTCTAGAGGAGAATCACAACGAACTTCATTGATATTAGGATGGCAATTGTTGCAATGGGAAAATTACCAAATGACCTTTCCACTAATAGATAGCCCTTATATATCTGGAAAAATTGGTGAGCATATATTAAAAGACGTCGTAAACGTAGCTATAACTTTTTATCGCTACAGTGACGTTTCTCATGAAAATGCTTATACGGAAATAAACTTCCATATTGATAACTTGAAGTTAGGAGGCTATAATCTTTGGGATAATTTTGAGGAATCTAATGTCCTCAATAGTAATTCTATTAATGACAAAGAAGATATTGTTATATATAGTCCTAAAGAGAGTAATCTCGAAATCGGTTTTTCTAAAACGAATGGCGCCATTTCTCACATTACAAACAAAAAGACGAAAGAAGTAATCAGTCAAGGTAATCTTGAAGGAAACTTATGGACGATGAGCTTTAATAACAATATAGAGTCAGCACTTCTAAAGAGCAAAGATTTCAGTAGAAAAAATAAAAGCGCAAATTTCTCATATGACCTCAAGGCTGGTAGTTTAAGTTACAGATATGATATTAATAAAGAAGATTTCATAACGGTTGATATTGATTTATCCCCTAGCTCTAAAGATGAAATTCGCTTAAAAGCACAAGTAACTAATAAATCTAATCTGGATATTAGAAAATTAAGTTTAGTTGAAAAGCTATGTGTAAAAACAGATGAACTAGAAGAGGCCCTATGGCCTATGCAAGAAGGATTGATTTTGCTTCCAAGTTTTTTTAAAGAAAATAGAAGTTCCGTAATGCATAGACCCCCTATGTTTGCAGATTTAATAGCTATGAAAACCCATAAATCTACTTTGGGGATCTACTTAGTGCAAGATGAGAATTATCATCAAGAACTTATCCCATATCATGATGATTCAGACCCGGTATTTCAACCTTCAAACTTATGTATCGGTGGTCTTTCAGATCACGCATACATGCATTTTGAAATGGCCAGTTACATTACCAAAAATGAAGTTTGGACGAGCCCTAGCTTGATAATAAGTATCGATAAAGATTTTCAAAGTCTGGCAACTTCGTATCGTGATGCCAATGGGTTTAATCATCTAGATAAATATCCAAGTCTTAAAGACAAAATCGGAGATGATCAAAAGTTCGAGCAATTTAAAAAGAGTCCGATTTATTCTATTGACATGTATAAAGTTTTGACATGGGATAAGGCAGAATTATTCGATGCATGGAATTACATAGCAAATGAGTGGCTACCTAAATTGAAATATAAAGGCATATTGCATTTTTCGCATTGGCAATTGGGTAGATCAAGTTATGATAACAAATACGAGAACCATATGTTTGATGATGACCATCCGTCAGCTTTATCAATATGGTGGGGTAGATATGGTAGTGAAAAATCGTTTAAGTCATTGTTAGATATAGGTGAATCTAACGGTTTTACTTTTATGCCATTTACTAATTGGACTATCTGGAATAAGATTGACGTTTATACAGGTAAGTTGCCGCCTCTGGAAGACTCGCCTATGGCAGTAAGAAAAATTAGAGGTACCGATTTCCCATTTTATCAATACAGGGGATACATGGTAGAACCATGGGATGATGCAGTGAGGGCGATTAATGATAAAATGTTTGAAACTTATACCAGCACATATCCGCAGGACTATGTGTTTGTAGATATGACTGGAGAGAGGCCTTGGAGATATGTGTTGTCAGAATCCAATAAGCCTTCTGCGCATGTCTATACACAAGCAGTTATAAATGAAAATGTAAGATTGTCTAAAGCAAAACCTATAATTACGGAAGGGGTATTTGATAGAATTCTAAATTCAGTATCTGGATATGGACAAACTTTTAGGCAAAGGTTCTGGAACATGACAATAGCTCACCTAGGTGATGAATACATCCATTGGGCGCCTTACCCGTTAGCAGCGTTTGTAGCACATGACAAAGTCGCTTTTTATCAACACAATCCTAATAGTGAAACATGGTCATCAGACAGTAATGCCCTTTTAAGTTATTTTATAAGTCATGGTTACAATTTGTCAATTGATTTAACTGTACTAAAGTATGAAGAGGAAGGAAAGATAAAGAAAATGGCTGCCATGCAGAATTTATTGGCGTCAAGAACTTGTGGTGAAAAATTAATCAGTTTTAAATATTTAACTGAAAATAGAACTAAAGTAAAATCCACATGGGGTAGCACTAATGCGTTCAATGTAGTTGCAAATTTTGATTATAACAACAAAGGAGAAACTTACCAATACGAAGATTCGAAAATTAGTCCGAATGGCTTCTATGCTTATGATAATAAGAGGACTGTAGAAGGTGGTATATTTAGAGATCTATATAATAATGAAAAGCTGTCCCCTGGAGATCATACGTTAATTTTAGAAAATAGCCTTAACGAGATAAAGGTTAATTACCTAGAAGGAAATGGGACAGACCTTAGTTTAAATATTCCTGCAAATTGGAATAAAGACGACATAATAATTGAAGTCTATGATGAACTAAATGATGTTCCTCAAAAAGGTGACTTTAGTATTGAAAACAATAAGATCAGTTTTAAGTTAGATCCTGTTCTGAGAATTGCAAAAGCTGAACCATTCACGTATAATAAAAACATAGACTTTGTATTAATAAAACACCTCGGTGAAATCAAAACACCAACGGCAAGAAGTAATCAAGAAGGCGTTTACTGGTCTTTCAATGGTAAAGTAGATGACTATTTCTCTGTTTTTAATAACAAATTAGAGTCAGAACCCTTTTTTATTGATTTTGGAGTGAAAACTGTATTTATATTTATTATTGAATTATTGGATAACAATAGTAAGGTGATCGTACAGCTTATGGAAAATGAATCGCCAAATCAGACTAGAGAAATTGGTGTAATGACCAAGTCTGGAAACATTGTTCTAGAGATAGAAAAAGAGAATTTGTGGCAAGGACAAGAAAAAGAAGTGAAACTTGTCTTATGGATAGAAGGACCAATGGAAAATGTAAAATTGAAAAGTATAAAAATTCTAGAAAACAATTAAGACTAGGCTTTAATACCCTATATACTAAGATATCAAGCTAATCAGATGAAATACTTAAAAACTTACACTTTATTAATATTGATGTTTTCATCTGTATATGCAGAATCACAAGTGATTAGTTCTTTTGAATATCACCTTGGATTTGAAGATTTAAGTTTTTTGACAGAGAATGAAAACATAGATCATAACAGTATAAAGAATTGGTCGACTACTGCAACAGATGGGCAGATAGAGGTTTGGGTAGATGGGACTAATAATGAAACTGCATCTGAAGGAAATTATTTTGTAGAATTAAATGCCAATGAACAATCCGCTTTGTATTTTGATATTAAAAATAGAGCATATGATGTCATGCATCTAACCTTTGATCATAGAGCGAGAGACTTAGGAGGATACGATATCATAGAAGTATTTGTAGGGGGTGCTAACGAAGTATTAGAATCTGCTGGGATATTTAGTTCCGACAATAATGGATGGAAAAATTATAAGTTAGAAGTTCCAATAAAGACTACAGATGAATTATTAAGGGTTAGATTTGAAGCTATAGAAACAGTAAGTGGAGATCCAACAATTGGTAACTTTTTAGATAATATCCAGTTCAAATTAAAAGAGAGTGATGTTGATCGGGATAACATGGATATTCGGATTTACCCGGTGCCATTTGGAGACTTTGTTAAAGTAGATTTACCCGCTAATAATCAATTGTATTCAGTATCTGTTATTGATCTTCAAGGTAAAACGATTCTAGTGCACTACAGTAAACAAAATTTGAGCCTAGACATGAGTGGTTTTAACGCAGGGTTTTATGTACTTCTGGTTAAAGACAAACACAATAATACCATTCTGAAGAAAAAAGTTTCTAAGTTTTAAGTAAAAGTAAGAAACGACCTTCTGTTTTAAATGTTCAATAGCCAAGAAAAAACTCATTATACTTCTGTTGCTAGTTAATCTGGCTAGTGATATCACCTATCCTCCAAAGGACTATTACAATTACTTGTATTATTAAATTATGCTCTGCTAAGTCAGCGTTATGTTAATATAATGGTCTAATTGTTGCACTATTCCATATACATATTTACTTATCCACAACTTCAACCGATAGTATAGGTATAATAAACCATACTGGTTGTCACTAATTGAAAGAAATTCATAACACCGAGTTGAACTCCCTTTTGATTAGTATAAATTAATTAAACTTAAAAAAGATAAGTTTTTGATTGGACAGGATCTAAATATGTTAGAAACCATTTCATTAGAAGAGATGGATAAGGTTAAGCTAATGGATAGAGTAGAGACTAAGTTTATTCTTTCAGCTAAGCAGCTGCCATTAATTATTAATAAGATTATACCTCACTATAGAATTGTAAGCATTGATGGTAACGTTATGCCTGCTTACAAAACCGTCTATTATGATACGGATGGTTTGTTTTTTTATAATGAACATCATAGGAAAAGAAAAAATAGATATAAGGTGCGGTTTAGAAATTATGTAGATTCTAAAATCACATTCCTTGAAGTGAAGCACAAGCAAAACGGACGCATAGATAAAAAAAGAGTAAAGGTTGAAAATGAACAATTTGTGCTTGACAAAAAGGCTGAAGATTTTTTAAATGAGGCTAATATCTATAAGAAAGATCTTAGTATACAATTGATCAATAGCTACAAGCGCATCACCTTAGTATCTAACCATACGTTAGAACGTGTTACGTTTGATTTTAATATTAGCTTCCAAGGCAAAAATGATGGCGAAGCTAAATTAGAGAATGTCGTTATAGTTGAACTTAAACAACCTGTTCTATCCAGAGATACCGCTATTTATAAGGTATTAAGAGATGCTGAGATAAAACCCTATAGTGTCAGTAAATACTGCATAGGTATAATAAAAACGTTTGGTCAGGATAAGGTGAAGTACAATCGTTTCAAAGGGAAAATAAATAAGGTAAATAAAATAATTGCAGAATGAATATAACCTGGTTTGATGAAGATGTCTACAGATTATTATTGAGATTAGCTATTAATTTTTTCTTTATAACAATTATAGTTAGGTTTTTTTACTACAAAATAAGCAAGCGTAAAGACTACTTATTTACGTACTACCTGATGAGTTTCATCATATTCTTTATCTGTTATTCATTGAAGAAATTGGATATAGATACGGGAATGGGTTTAGGTCTCTTTGCTATATTCAGTATCATCAGATATCGGACTAATCCAATTGCCATAAAAGAAATGACCTACCTCTTTATCGTAATAGGGTTAAGTGTAGTTAACGCATTAGCATCTGATAATATCTCTATGACAGAATTAGGAATTATTAATTTCTTTATGCTCGGGATGACCTATTGTTTAGAATTTGTATGGTTGTTGAAACATGAAACAAGAAAGACTATTCTCTTCGAAAACATAAAACTTGTAGATATCAGTAAAGGAGATGCACTGAAAGCCGAGTTGGAAAGAAGAACAGGGTTAAGTATAAATCGCGTAGAAATAGGAAAAATAAATTACTTAGATGACACGGCTCAATTAAGAGTATATTATTACGATGATGAGCAAGGTTATTCAGATTACAATGAGCAAGCTGTGTAGCCCAATTAACTAATATTCGTACGATTAAATTATCTAGGAATTTTCAATATAGCTGCAGAAAATATTTTGTAGTGGGCTTCTTGGTTAATTACAGCCCGCACAGGTGCCACTGACGGCAATATGGATTTGGTCCATAGTATAACCATTTGGCAGTTGAAATATCGGAGTAGCCGTTTCTAAACAGAAAGTCTCACCACAGTTGTTACAATTAAAATGCATATGATTATCATCATGAGCATGTATATCACAATCATTATGGCAGTAGGCGTATTTGTTTTCGTTACTTCCATCTATGGCTTGATGGATCAGGCCATGTTTCTCAAAAGTCTTAAGTGTACGATATAACGTAATTCTATCAAAGTCTTTCAACGCATCCTCCACGGCAGCATTAGATAAGGCCCGCTCCCCCGAATCGATAAATACAGAAAGGACCTTCACTCTGAAGGCTGTCATTCTGAGCTTATGTTTTTTTAATACTGTTTCAGCTGTGTTCACATTATAAAATTAAGCAAGTCCAACCATTAAAGCATTCTTTTTGCAACATTATTGCATTATGCTCAATTGTTGGTTATATTTGCAACATTATTGCATCTATAAGATATGAAACAAATAGTCGGAAATGTTGATGTACTAGGAACGGCAACTTCAGGGTTGTGCGCCGTACATTGTGCATTAATGCCTTTTTTATTGTCAGCAGGAATTATCAGTAACAACTCATGGTTTTCAAGACCCGAGTTTGAGTTAGTTGTACTTATCTTGACTTCTATATTTGTATATTTCTCATTTGTAAAACCATATCGTGCAGGAGCACTTATGTCCAGCTGGTCATTATATCTTGCATTAACGGGGTTATTATTGGTTTTAGCGCATCATTTTGTTCCATTTGGGCATGTAATTGTCGTATTTGGCGGCGTTATGATAGCAATCGCACACATAAATCAATATCTCAGGAACCATAAGTCTCAAGCTTAAGTTATAATTACATTAAGAGCTATTATCATATATTATAAAATATTCTATAAAAAAGAGTGCTTTTTATAATATTTCGTAATACTTTTATAAGTAAATATTCGAAGGAGTATTTTTTTATAATTCAAAGTAACTTTTTTTAAGCAATGGTTTATTTACTAAATGAGTTTTGCTCTTAAATTTTACTTCATTTCAACATTTCAATTTTTTTTAAAATGAACATTTTTGTAGCAAAACTGAACTATGACACTTCTGATGACACCGTAAGAGATGCTTTCGAGCAGTACGGAGAAGTTGAGTCAGTTAAAATTATTATGGACAAATTTACTGGTAGATCTAAAGGTTACGGCTTTGTAGAAATGCCTAACGATGACGAAGGTACAAGCGCTATTGATGCACTTAACGACATCGAAATCGACGGTAGAAACATTGTTGTCAAAAAAGCAGAGCCAAGAGAGTCTAGAGGCGGTGGAAGAGACAACAGAGGCGGCGGTGGCGGCGGTTACGGCGGTGGCGGTAATAGATACTAAGAACAATCGTACTACACAATATACCGAAGGGCTTCATTTATGGAGCCCTTTTTTTTGTTTAATTATTTATCCCAACCATAGCATATGGACTCTAAAATAAATGTTGCTATACTATTCGGAGGTCGTTCACCAGAACATCAGATCTCCCTGCTTTCTGCTCAGAATGTATACAAGTCATTAGATAAATCTAAGTACAATCCCATACTTATAGGAATAGATAAGCAAGGTCAATGGCACTACAATTCTGATTCAATGGCTTTGTTGAATGCAGACGATCCATCATTAATCAAGATGGCAGACTTCCATAACCCTGTGTTATTATCACAGAATGCTGATGTCAGGAAATTAATATCCCTAGATGCTCATGATGAGATAGCCCGTATAGATGTGATCTTTCCCGTGTTGCATGGGACATTTGGAGAAGATGGATCTGTACAAGGTTTTGCCAAACTCGCTAATATAGCTTGTGTAGGTTGCGGAATTCTCGGATCATCTGTAGGAATGGATAAAGATATAATGAAGCGTATTTTACGTGATTCAAATATTGGCGTCGCAGGCTGGAAGCTGGTAAGAAATTCGACGGAGGGAATAGATTACGCAGATGTTGTATCTGAACTAGGCAATGACCTTTTTATAAAACCAGCTAATCTCGGTTCTTCAGTAGGTGTATCTCATACTAAAACAGAAGCCGATTTTTATAAAGCGCTGGAAGAAGCTTTGGCTTTTGATCCTAAAGTTATCATAGAAGAGAAGATTGTTGGAAGAGAAATAGAAGTAGCTGTGCTCGGAAATGAGACTCCTATAGCTTCTATTCCAGGAGAGATAGAACCTACAACTGAGTTTTATTCTTTTGAAAGTAAGTATCTAGATGAAAG
>JALZVB010000073.1 GCA_023300835.1 Saprospiraceae bacterium
GAGTGGGAAGAAATAGAGAAGACATTACCACCCAATACACCTAAAATTCCTGACAGCCTATTACAACCAGGAGCACTTGTTTTTGAAAAAACAATTCAACCAGTTCCTTTAAATAACCCAACACTTTGGTGGAAATGGACCTTAGGAGCAAATTGGAGACATCCCAATGGCCCCAAAAGCAATATAAAAACAAAGATGAATCATCCCGTTGTTCACATTGCATGGAAAGATGCCACAGCGTATTGTCAATGGGCGGGAAAAAGATTGCCTTCAGAAGCTGAATGGGAATGGGCAGCGAGAGGAGGTAAAGCTAATATGATATATCCATGGGGTAATGAACCCGTAGAAAATGGAGCGACAAAAGCTAACTTTTGGCAAGGGATATTTCCGTTTGAAAATACATTGAAAGATGGGTTCGTAACAACAGCTCCAGTAAAATCATATCCCGCTAATGATTATGGTTTACACGACATGGCAGGTAATGTTTGGGAATGGTGTTCTGATTGGTTTGATGTAGAATATTATGGTAGAACTAATGCTAAAATGATAAATACCAAAGGTCCGCAGAAAAGCTTTAATCCGTCTATGCCTTATCAACAAGAAAAAGTAATAAGAGGTGGATCTTTTCTATG
Source organism: Saprospiraceae bacterium (assembly GCA_023300835.1). GTDB lineage: Bacteria > Bacteroidota > Bacteroidia > Chitinophagales > Saprospiraceae > RFSX01. The sequence goes on from JALZVB010000073.1 coordinate 633, forward strand.
TAATGATGACTATTGTTCTGGTTATCGAAATGCTCGTCGTATGGGCTCAACGCCTGACACTGGTTTAAGTCATACTGGATTTAGATGTGTTAAAGATACAGAAATGGATAAGTAGTATATCCATGCACATTGGTCTGTCACCACTATAAACACTATGCGGCCAACGAGAGATGTTTAAATTCTTGCCTTGCGTATATAAAGGACCATAAGCTCCTAAAAAAAACACTTTCCAAAAGCACAGGTTTGTAACATTATCTAAAAAAAACAATGTTTTGTAGTGAGTTTATTTAGAAGAAGAATAAGAAGTTCTGTTGGAAAGTATCTTTCCAAATAAAACCAATGTTTTATTGCGCTTTCCCAATCTTTTATTTGTTTATTCTGTGTAAATGGTTATCTGTCATCTGTAAATGAAAGATTTACCTAAAAATTGATGTATTCACGACAACGTTTTCTGTTTTAGAAACAGTACCTTTAACGTACCCCAATTATTATTTGGTAAATAATCTTATCAGAGTGAAAACCAGATAATTGTAACATTAAAAAATCTATTGCGCTGTTAAGTTCGAAAACCTCAGCCAAAGGATATATTAAATGTTCCTGCCATATATAAATTCACTAGTTTTAACCAAGCTAAATTGTGTCTTTTAAATACCACGATGATGATGAACAAAAAAACCAACTTTTCATTACTGGATTTTGGGCTATTTACAAGTCCTAGGATTAATGTTCATACAGCCATCAACTATAATGGAACATGTCTGAGGTACTACTATACCTGGAATAGTCCTAAATCTTATGATATGACCAAATATCTATCTGTTTTACCTTGCCTTATATTACTATTTTTTGGGCTTACAACAGGCTTATTACATGGTCAAACAATGATTACAAGTTCTACAACATCATTTAACTGTATGGTACCTGGAACTACACAGATTGAGATACCATGTGGTGATGGAGTAGATGTCACGTACGAAATATGGGGCGCAGGCGGCGCCGGTGGAAATTATAATAATAACAACGCTAACACAAGAATAAGAGCCGCTTCAGGTGGCGGTGGCGGTGGTTACTCTACTGGAACGATTACCCTAGGTCCTGGTATTTATGATATAGTTTGCGGGGCTGGTGGAGTTCTTTCAGGTCCTTTGGATGAGGACCGACAAAGCGGTGATGATTCAAGTTTTAATGGTATTGTGAGTAATGGTGGACAAGGTGCTGGTGGAGGAGCCGGTATCGGATCTGGAGGCACTGGAACAACTACTAATGGTGGAGATGGTGGAGTACGTGAGACCAATGGCGGCGGCGGCGGTGGTGGTGGTAGTGGACCAGCTGCCACGATTGGTGGTAACGCTGCAGGCACAGTTGGTGGAGCGGTTGGAACACCTAATGGAGGTGCTGGCGGTAATTCTACTGCCAATGGAATAAATGGAACATTTCCTGGTGGTGGTGGTGGTGGTAAAGGCGCTGGTACAGGTTTAGTAAGTGGTAATGGTGCCAATGGTCAAGTCCTTTTAACTTTCGCCAATTATGGAACATCCGCCATGTGTTTCCCTACGACTACAGCATGTGCTGATATGCTTCCCGGTGAGCCACATACTAATCCAGCAAGTTGTGATGTTGACTCAGAAGATCCTACAGCTATTATTGAAATACCTATATTCGATTGTGCAGATGCAAGTCCAGTAACCTTTGATACACCTATATTACCTACAAATCCTACTGTACTGTATCATTACTGGGGTAACTGCTCACCTTTGTCACCCCCTATGCCAGAAAATATCTCACCTAAATCTAATGGTTATATTCAACAAATGTTCTGTGACACAGATGCTTGTGGACTACCTGCCTTTCCTGGTGGTTTATCAGGTGATAATGGGTTAATAAGTTTTTTACCACAAGAATCAGAAGATGTTGGCTGTAATGGATTTGCGGAAGTTGGTACTTCTTGTTCATGTGGCGTTACAAGTAATGCCGATGAAAAAGAAGCTGAACTTATTCAAATTGATTTTTGGATGGCTGTACCGACTATTCAACCTCAGGTTGGATTTAGGTTTAGTACTAATAATCGTGAAGACGCAGGCTCTTTTTTTGTTGGGCCAGATTTAAAAAATATGTGCGAAGTTGCTTATTTTACTGATGGTCAAAATCACGATGCTTTACCAGATCAACTTACTGGGACATATAACATTGATCCCACTCTACATACAGAAACCTGTGGTATGTTATGGATGAGAGTCAGGCTATATATAAATGATATTGCTGATCAATTTGAGGTTAATCCTGAAATAAATGCCGGAAATGGTTGGGTTGACGTCGATCAATTGCTTATTGAACCTGCGCTTACAGCTGACGATAATGTAGTACCAACTGTAGGAACAACTTCTGTTTGTGGTTATCTGATTGAAGAAGGAGGCGAACAATTTCTTTATGATGCTGATGGTGTTTGGGTTCCTTATGGATGTGACCCTGTAGCTAAACCCTTAGATATTGGAACATGTGGAGCCATGTGTCCTGTTGTAAATCCTATTGATGTCATGGATGCTGTTTGTGACGGAATGCTTGGATCAACAATCTCTGATTGGATGACTAGTGTGGAAGCAAATCTTGCTAACATAGCTGCAATCGCAGATGCAAATACAACTGGAGCTATCATTTATTCTATGGATGTAGCGCCTACAGAAATTACACCTCCAACCGCTGGGACTGCTGTTGCCTCCCATGCTGGAACGGGTTGTGTAAATGAAACTGAAACAACTTATGCTTACTTACTTTGCATGGGTAATGATAATGCTGTTGGTGGTGGAGATGATATATATCTACGAGTAGGCACACATACACTTACGGTGTATCCGCCGGCTCAGGCGCCTACCGATGATATAAATGCAGCGGCCTGCACAAATACACCTACTTTGAATTGCGTCGATGATTCTTTTGGTGCAGTATCTAATCCAACTGGTGGAGCTAGTGTTGCCAATTGGGCTGTTGGAGTTTATACTGCTCAAACAGGTGATCTTGCTGGTACTATCAATGTTGCAATCACAACTACAAATGGTTGTACAGGAACTTTTACAATAACAACGCCTGCTTGTTCAGCCTCAGCATGCGAAGCTCCTACAGCAGTCACTTGTTCAAATGCTACGCCAACAACGCTTGATGTAGCTTGGACTGCGCCTGCTATGGCACCTGATGGTTATACAGTACAAGCAAGTTGTGATGGTGGTACGAGTTGGAATACCATTCAAACAAGTACAAATGTGCATCCTTGGATAAATGAAATTCATTATGATAATGCATCGCAAACAGATGAGAACGAAGGTGTTGAACTAGCTGGCCCCGCTGGTTTAGATTTATCCTGTTATGAAATAAATTTAATTAGAACTACTGGCATTTATACCCCTATGCCTCCTATAAACCAAACAGTATCAATTGATGACGAAGGAACTGGTTTTGGTGCTATTTGGTATGGATTACCAGATAATACTATCAGAAATAACTCTCCTAGTGGTATTACATTATCTTATATTAACGATGGGTGTGATTGTCCAGAACCAACAGAATTAATTCAGTTCTTAAGTTATGAAGGCGTTTTAACTGGTATAGATTTATCATCAATAGGCGGTACTACTACAGAAACTTCTATCGATATAGGTGTAGAAGAAAACGCCGGTACTACAAGCACAGCCCAGTCCCTCCAATTATCTGGCTGTGGTGATGCTTATGCTGATTTCACATGGAATGGTCCTGCAGTCGCAACTAATGGGGATCTTAATATTGGACAACAAGTATATCTACTGGAGACTACGATGGCAACAGCTATCAATCTTGATCCTTGTAAAGATTATGATTTTAGAGTACTATCGAATTGTTGTGAAACTATATCTGATTGGGTACAATCTGCTGCTACTTGTACAACTACGCTTTCACTTACTTGTCCGACGCCTGTGTCATTGACAGCATGTTCAGATGCAGCTGCAATATCTGCTGCTTATGCAGCTTGGATAGCAGGATTTAGTAATGAAGGTGATGAATGCAATGCCTTAGTTACAAGTACTGCTCCAGCGTTACCTACTTTTATTTGTGGTGCTGCAGTTAGTTTGAGTTATACGTATGTAGCTACTGGTGATTGTGGGACTGCGATGTGTACGAGTACGTTTAATGTAACAGCGGCTACAGCTTTGACAGTGTCTTGTCCATCAAATGTAAGTATAGGAACATGTATGAGTTCTGCGGCTATTACTGCAGCCTATAATACGTGGTTAGGAGGATTTAGTTTCAGTGATGGCTGTAATGCGGCAGTTACTAGTGCAGCTCCAGCGTTGCCTGTGTATGTATGCGGTGGTGCCGTTAGTTTAAGTTATACATATGTTGCGGTTGGCAATTGTGGGACTGCGATGTGTACGAGTACGTTTGCTGTTGCAGCGGCTACAGCCTTGACAGTAGCATGT
>JALZVB010000074.1 GCA_023300835.1 Saprospiraceae bacterium
TGATAAATTATTCATTCCAATAAGTGTGATGATTGAAGGTTGTACGGTTCTTTAATACCAATTTACCTTTAAGCTACTGTATAAGATTCTATTAAAATATGTGCGGCATTCTGAAGTTAAACTGGTATAAATGGAGAAAGGTCAATGAAATGGAAGCCTTACGGTTACCATAAAAAATGGTTTAGGAGATAGCTTTATACATTATGTATCAGAAACACTGCGTAATTGAAGAAAGAATATGGATCGCTCAGATCTATCGAAAAGAATACCTGTTCGATTTACCTATAAATCGGCTTTATATCAATAGTAACAAAAAGTAGCTTCTATCAATCATTCTTATAAATCCCTTCTTTCTCTAGCTTGATAATTTTCTGCTTGTAAAGGGCACCAATAGCTTTCTTAAACAATTTCTTACTTATTCCGAATGTCTTTCTGATGTGCTCAGGGTCTGATTTGTCTGTAAATGGCAGAAAACCACCGCCTTTATCCAGTTTCTCTAGGATCATCTGGGCATTAGGTTCTATATTTTGATGTCCTATAGAATCTATACTGATATCTATTTTGCCATCAGGCCTTATGGGTTTTATATAGCCATCCAGTTGCTCACCTATATTGAGTAGTCTGTGGGTTTCATTTTTGTAGATCATCCCGACGTACATTTGATCGATAATCGCCTTGTAACCTAAGTCGGTTATGGCACTTACGAGGAGAGATACTTTCTGCCCTGTCTTGAGATTACCATCGGATGTTGATTCTAGTATACCATTTAACTTAGTTGTTCCGACTAGTCTTTCTGTGAGTTCATCGAGATACATGTATACAATATGAGTTGTTTTAGGCTTGAGCTTATAAGCTTGATTTCTGAATGGAATAAACAATTGCTTATTCACTCCCCAGTCACAGAAAGCCCCATGCTCACTTACATCAAACACATGCAATGCCGCAAATTGACCCACCGTAAATACTGGCGTCTCAGTTGTTGCTACTTCAAGATCACTAGAATCACAATAGACAAATACCTTGATCTCGTCATCGATATCCATCTCATCTGTGATGTACTTTCTAGGGAAAAGGACTTCATTGTCCTCGTCATCTATAAGGTAAAACCCCTGAGGCATTTCTCTATTAATAGTAAGTACTTGATATTCTCCGATCTTGATCATAGAGCTAAGCTAATTTTATTTTGACAATACACAGGACTTGTTCTTTTTACTTTTACTGACTTGTTATTTCTTAAAGTCAGTATTCAGGTATAGACTTTCTACTTCATCTCTTGCCCAAGGTGTTCTTCTCAGAAATTTTAGACTAGATTTTATAGACGGATCCTTTTTAAAGCAATTAATACTTATAATTTCCCCTAGTTTCTTCCAGCCATAGTGCACTTCTAATTGAGCTACAATATCAGCTAATTTGACGCCATGCAATGGATTGTTAGGTTGAGAAGGGCTAGGATTATCGTTCATATTTTCGCTAAAAAGTGTATTATTCGAATATTAAATCTGTAAAATTTTAAAGGTATTTAAAATAAAGCTAAAAAGTGTTTTTGATTCTCTTCAACCTATTCCTATAATTTCGGTTAACCCAATATGGATAATAAAGAGAGGTCGCAATCACTGCTCAGCCTAAGGCCAGAAATAAACTATAATGAAGATATTTCTGCCGAGCTAGAGAGTTTTCAGAACCATACAATTAGGCCTATTCTCAAGTTCCAACATCAATTGACAATACAATTGTTATATAGTAATAGGCTATATCCTAAAATAAGTAAACTAGAAGAGAGATCAGCTTACACAAAAGCCATAAAGGAACTCTTAAGTAATGATAATGCAATCAGAAATCAACTTATAGGCATCGTATTGGGGATGATGACGGTGGAGGAATATACGGTCTATGAGACGCTGAAATCTGAGTACAAAAAACGTATATTCAGCATGCAAGCAAAGCGATACGTAGATACGCAATTCCCTTATGGTTAGAAATAGAGAACCGAGTTAATAACGCATTTGCGATAAGCCGATTTTCTTAACCTGTATTACGCTTCCTCTCCAACAGCTTCTTTATTGAAAATCCTATTAAACTTAGTCGGTAGAGGTTGTTCTACGTAGACAGTTTCACCTGATACAGGATGTTCAAACTTTAAACTATAGGCATGGAGATATAAGCCATTACCTTTACTATTGGTAGTGTCTGTGGCATACATTTGTTCTCCGAATACAGGATTTCCCATTTCTGACATATGTACTCTCAGTTGATGTCTTCTTCCAGTTACGGGATTGAGTCTCACAAGATTGAGAGCTTTGTATTTGATAGACGCCATAGAGTTCTCAACATGATAATCTGTGTGGGCTTTTTTACCTTTGATTTCTTGATCTATTTTGCCTGACTGCTTTTCCATGTCACCTACGGTTATTGCATAGTAGGTTTTTTCAATGGCTCTATTTTCAAACAGTTTATTGAGTGCTGTAATTGTGTTAGCCGTTTTGCCTATGAGTAAGACGCCACTGGTAGGGTAGTCTAGACGATGAGCAGGTTGTGCTCGTTTGAGTGCATCAGGTTGTTTACTTTTTTTGAGACTTACTGGAAGTGCATTCTCTAGTGTTCTCCTCTTGTTTCCACTTACAATAAGGCCTGCCGGCTTATTGACTATGGCAAGATAATCATCCTCATATAGGACAATTAAATTGAGTTTTATTACGGGTTTGTTGACAAGTTTGGCGGCTAAGAGATCAATTGTTTCTCCTCCTTTTATAAAAAAACCAGACTGAGCAATGACATTATTAACCTTGACACGTTGCGCAGTAATGGCTTTTTTCATCCCTTTCTTAGTCGATACCGCGAGGAATATTCCTGGTACATAATCTGATAATCTTACTTTTTCAGTTAGTTCAGGTACAACGTGGGTTTCTAGAATTCTCATATAGGTCTAAGTAGCGCGATAAACTGTTAATAATTAGCACAAAGATAACTTAATGGTTAGATAAACCACAGTCTTAATAATAATGTCACTCACCTGTATGCAATTATGCAATGGTTATGCTGTCCTTGATATCTTTCAATCAAATTTGTAGTTTTAAAAACAATTCTTAAATCTTAATTCCAAAAAAATAATCTCCATCTTGCTCTATGACTAAAGACGACCTCATCCAGGCTCACATGCGAATAGCACCGTATATACATAAAACACCAGTACTTTCATCCTCGGCAATAAATAAGCAATCTGGAGCAAGTATATTCTTTAAGTGTGAAAATTTTCAGAAGATGGGCGCCTTTAAGATGAGAGGAGCCACCAATGCTATTCTGCAATTATCTGATCATGCGCAAGAAAGAGGCGTCGTAACACATTCGTCAGGTAATATGGCACAGGCCGTGTCTCTAGGGGCTAAACAATTAGGAATCACCGCTTATATCGTAATGCCTAGCAATGCACCAGCCGTTAAGAAGGCAGCCGTAAGAGAATACGGTGGAATTATTACGGAATGTTTTCCGAGCATGGAAGCAAGAGAGGCTGCTGTAGAAAAAATAATAGCTGATACAGGTGCCAGCTTTATACATCCATCGGACGATCTCAATGTAATTCTTGGCCAAGGAACAGCAGCAATGGAACTCATTGAAGAACATCCAGACCTTGATTATATATTGGTACCCGTAGGTGGTGGCGGATTATTAGCGGGAACAGCACTTGCTGCACATCACCTGTCTGATAAGACACAAGTTATAGGTGGCGAACCCATGGAAGCGGATGATGCTTACCGCAGTCTAGAAGCAGGCAAGATTATGTATAACGAAACCGCAGATACCATTGCAGATGGCCTCAGGACTCATCTTGGCCATATTAACTTTCCTATTATTCAGCAACATGTACATAGCATAATCAGGGTATCAGAAGCAGAAATCATATCTGCAATGCGTTTAATCTGGGAAAGAATGAAAATAATTATCGAGCCATCCTGTGCGGTTCCATTGGCTGCGGTACTTAAGGAAAGAAGCCGCTTTGTAGATCAACAACTCGGTATAATAATATCTGGCGGCAACGTAGATTTAACTAATTTGCCATTTAATAACTTGACTAAGTAAAATTGAATTGTAATGAAAAACGAGAAGTATATTCCGATTAACTGCGATTTTGTAGATGTCATAGAACATTATGCCACACTCAGGGAGACTATACATCTGCATTACTTAGACGATCAAGTCCCTACTTGTATTATGACCCAGATAGAAACATGGATCAATAAAGGGGGAATTGAATATTTACGTCTCAAAAATCATGACCAACTTATACGCCTAGACCATATCCTTTCTATAAATGATCTGTCTCCAGATTCTAATTGTGTATTGTAACAGCTGGTAAGTAGTGGATAACTATATTTTCCGTCTTTTGAGGAAAGTAGATACGAGATAGTCATCATGTTGTTGTTTGAAGCATTTTCTTACTCTTGACATTTTTTAACTTATAAGGTCTGCTAAAGGCTTCTGGTCTCATTGCAAATCTTTTTGATAATTTGATCACCATATTTTTACTAATGTTTCTTCTGTACCTTAATATGTCACTAATAAGTTGTCGTGTTGTGTCTAATTGTCGCGCTAATTCTGCCTTACTAATATTTTCATCTTGCATAATTGAATCAAGTATTTCTACTGGGTTCATTTTTTTTATATAGGTTGACTTTCTACTATCGTATTCATCAATTAGAATTTCTAAGAGATCTATTTCGTCTTTAAATTTTTCTACATTTTCTATTCCTAGCTTTTCGTGTAATTCGCAATAATCATCGTATTGCTCAAGTGTTAATATTTTTTTATACTTCATATCATTTATTTTTTAAATATATCAACGAGACATACATCTATGTTGTCATATTCTTTATGAGTTCCTACAAATTTTATATACAAGACAACTTCAGTATCCCTGAACCAAAATCCACAAATCATTTTATATCGATTTCTACCAATGTTGAAAACAATCCGACTTCTTTGACCTTTTTTGCATGTTATTAGATCTGCAGATTTGAATTGTCTTGTTATGTCTTGTGGTTGATTCCAATTTGAATAATTCAATTTTTCAAAAAATTCTTCAAAGTATTTTGCCATTAATAAATTACGTTCTGTTATTTTTCTAACATTACTCTTTTTGATCAATCGGACATCCATGTCTAAATGTAAGCATAATGTTTGATGTAAGCAATATGTTTTCTGTTTTCATTCTTGCTAACTGTTTTAACTATGTTCTTGACTAAAGGATAATAGAGTTAGACCTATAATTAAACCTCACAAAGGATAACATCATTTAGATACCAACCTTAATAACTAGAATCCTTTGATCGAGGCTCTGCTGTTCTGTCTTATAAGCGCCTAACTAAGATAATTAACCATTCCTCACCTAATGCATCCCTATTAACCGAATATCAACTACTCATTCCCATTGAATAGACGTCCCTTCTGGTGTAAAACTGCATAATTCAGGTTTCTAACGTAAAAAAGCAGCTCATCTAATTACTTTATTAAAGTAAATACAATAAACTGTATTGTTGATATAATGTACTGATATACAGTGGGTTAAGGTCGATTTTGCGTGGCACTTATCTTAGTTTGCTTTAACATATTATAGATTGGTATAATGTTTGCCTACTTGTTGTTATGTATCAAGATATTCTTGAATATGTACTGCTACAAAAGTGTAACAGATTCAAATTCAAACATTTAAGAGTATGATAAGGCTCATATAATTAATTGACTTAATACATAACGTAAATTCTTAAACACAAACTAACGTAAGTTCAAAAATTTTTAACATGAAAAATTATTTATTCACAAGTTTAAAAACATCGACCACAGCGCTGCTGTTGTTTATGTTGGCCTTTATGGGCCACTCTAGT
>JALZVB010000075.1 GCA_023300835.1 Saprospiraceae bacterium
CTAGGGAATATATCATACCCACAGACATGAGTACTACTTACATCAAGTATCTCAGGAAATAGAAAAGCCATTTCATCGTCATTGATTCCGTCACCATCAATATCCATTGGTTCCAGTGCGATAGTTATACTTTCCTTACATACAGCTGTAGGTTTCTTATCCCCTTTCAATGTAATTGTCTTAGAACATGTGGCCGTATTTCCACACATATCAGAGAAACTAAAGAGTGCCGTATGTGTACCGAGCGGTAATTTATTATTATAAGTTATTACGCCTGTTCCGTTACAAGACTCTAGGATATCAAATGTACCATCCGTGTCTATATCTAAATTCAAACATGCGAAAAGTTGATTAGCTGGCGTACAATCATCTGTTGCTGTTGCTGTAAATGTTACGACACCAGATTCACACTCATCAGCAATTATGGTCACTGGAGCACATACTTCTTCTGGAATTATAGGTGCAACAACGTTGTTTACTTTTATTGTCTGTCCAAATGTCTTAGTCAATGGTAGTCCATTAGCGTCTGTCTGACACCAGTCTAGAACTGTCCATGTTCTCAATAACTTGAGGCATGCATTAGAACCAGTTCCTGCAAAAGAGAAAGTCTCATCTTTATATGTAGTCCCAATTGAAGAACAAGCTTTGGCAACATATCGCGGAAAAGCAAATTCAACATCCAAGTTTTCAGGATCTAGTACGCCAAAATCACATCCTAAATCCGTGTTGAAATCATCTGGGAAATCAACTGAATCTAAATCAAAAGGAACATTATTCTTGAAAGAGATAATTTGATCACAACTAGATGATCCATTGTTGTCACCTGCTGTAAAAGTTCTAATTATTTCTCCTATTCCGCATGTGCTAATGTTTTCTACAACCGTTTCAGAAAGATTAACAGTACATCTATCTGTCGCTGAAGCTTCACCAAATTCTGCTAGTTGATTAACATCAACAACTCTATCACAATCTAACACTACATTATCTGGACACGTAATCACCGGTGCTACTTTATCTTGCACCTCTATATTAACCGTGCAGTCGTTGTAACTACCAAAAGAGTCAATAGCTCTTAAAGTTACCAACTGATTGGCGCTTACATCTTCGCAACAGAAGTTAACAACATCACCGAAAGCACATGGATCTGCGATCTCTAATATCAATCTATATTCCGTTGCATCATCTGCAACTACCCACTCACCTGCTCCATTGGTAATTACATAACTTCCTGTTCCTGATGGTGAACCACCAGCCCATTTCTCAAATATCGGATCTACGTGATTAGACCATCTATATGTTCCTTCATGACCTATATCACTTAGACCTATAAGGTAATCTGGCGATGCGATATATGAACTAGCTTGTTGGTGTACCCATTCACATTCTGCTACTGACTCCAATCTAAGTAGGGCGCCGCCATATGCATCAGCAAATAATGGTGCCTTGAAACCTGATTGTTTAAACTTGGACATGTAATAGTATCTTCCTGATCTTTCTCCCAGAAATTCCATATCATCATACTTAGGACGATCACAATCACAGTTACTCCCTACTCTTTTTATTAGTGTATTGAATAAGCTACAGTCATCATAACTACCATCATCAAATGTACTTGACAATGCTCTTGCCGTACCATCTGTTCTCAATGATACTACACTGAATTGATCACATACTGCAACTGGAGCGATCTTATCTAGTAATACAACATTGAAGTCACAAGTAGATTGATTTTCACAAGCATCATAAACTCTATAGGTAACTCGTGTAGAATCTGAAGCTGCAAAATTAAGTGTAGTAGGACTTGTTATATTTCCTACAAAACCTCCTGCATACGCTAGGTCAATTCTAAAATCAACTGAACAATCATCTGTAATAGTTGGTAATGGCACAGTAAAGGCTGCATTACAACCTGGAGTTCCGTCAGTACTAATTGTTACATTGTCTGGACATTCTACCCATGGTGCTCTTGTATCAGCAATCTCCAATGTCTGTGTTTTTCTTATCGGATCACCACAACCATCATAGATTATCCACGTTCTCATAATTTTTCTTGTACAACCGAAATCAAACACCATTATATCTGTGTAATCTATACCTATGTTACAGTATAAATCTTGTACAGGAAACAATGGTCTCCCACCTGCTGTAGGTACTCCAGTTTGAGCTATTGATGGAAACCCTTGCTCGTCATACTGTACTGTACTACACAATAAATTAGTGTCATCAGTAAGTAAGAAACTACTTGGGAATACAACATCACTAGAATTTAGTGCTAATAATCTTATCGTCTGAGTACAAGGCGCAGAGATATTTCCGTTACCGTCTTCAGCGACATATGATCTCTTAACTTCTTTAATATAAGGTGAGCTACATGGTAATGCGTTAAGCTCTTCATTAATTAATCTATAAGTAGCTGTAGAGCAATAATCATCTACAATAGGCTCATACGTTTCCAACTGCCAGCATTCCATTTCTATATCACCACATTGAATCTTAGGTGCTTGCTTATCTTCTATATGAAGTGTTGCCCAACAAGAATTACCTGAACAAGGGTTGATAACTTTCGCCATTACATCCGTCCACAGTAAATCTTGTGTTATAATATTATTAGGAATTACATTCCCTTGATGATCTGTTAACATTACTTGGTAAGCGACGCCTGCCATAGCCGTACTTGTGAGTAAGTTTGAAGCTGTAATTTCAGATCTACAATCTCTACCAAGAGATACATTTACTTCATGTAGACAACTTATAGCAGCATCATCCATCCCTACTTGTATAGGTAATGTAACTGCTGAGACACATTGATCTGGGCAATGTGGGAATAACTGTAGTGTATGCGCACCAGTAGTTGGTCCCCACTCTATTGTTATTGAATTATTAAGTCCTGTTCCTGAACCGGTCATACCTGTTCCTGAACCGGTAGCATTGGTTCCTGGTAAATTAATAATAGTTCCTCCACTACTCAAGAACCAAGAGAATCCAACACAATTTTCTATTCCAGGAATACTTACAGAATTCAAGTCATAAGTATGTGTTGAATTAGCACATACTGCTGATAATCCTTCTCCTGATATAAGAGGCTCTGTATAAGTACAGGCATCTCCACCACCCGTTATCTGAAGGAAAACACCTTCTCCGTTAGTTGCTCTAAGTGAGTATTCTTTTCCAGAAAGTATTTTACCATTTAAGACATAACTGGATGTACCATCAGTATTATTTCTACGTTGAAAAATAACGCCTGTAGGTCCTGTTGTATAACTCATTGGTGCACCAACTGCAGAGGCTCTATCATAAAAATTAAACTCAGAATCGATATACCAATTTTCTCCTGGAAGAGAAGTAACTACTATTTGCTCTCTGAATTGTCCGTTAAATGCATCCGTCCCGTTGTGTAAACAGAAACATGACTCAGGCACTTCTATTGTAGGAACAAAGATCATAGCAGGATCACTGTCATCTTCGTCATCAACGCCATCTCCTAATAAATAGTCATCCATAATAGATGCTTGTATGCCTCCTACATCATTACCATTGATCATATCTGCATTGGAATCTATGTCATTAGAGCTTACATCTCTATTTTGCAAGTCATATATTGCTCCTATCTCTGCGACATTTACAAAACCACCTCTTTCTGCTGATTCTTCTATCTTTAGACTTATTGATTCTATATGTAGATCACCAGATTGGAATCCATTCAAGAAAATAACTTCTTTGAAAGCTAAATTTTGGTTTGAATCATAAGTCCATGAATCATCTTCAAGTGTCATACCTTCTGGGATATAATCAACAAGCATTATCTTCTTAATAGTAGAAGAACCTTGATTGTATACTTCTATCCTGAAATCAACATTATCACCTAGGTTATAAGTCGTTCCATTTACTTTTTTTATCAATGCTAAATCTATGAATTTAACAGAAACAATAGCGGGATCATGATCGTCTTCATCAATGACACCATGATCTTCAATAAGATTATCAGTTGCTCCATGTACATCTCCACCTATATCATTACCTGTATCTGAATCTGCTACTGAATCAAAGTCATGCGTTACACCAGGATAATTGGCATCAAATGCTGATATTTCTGCGTACGTGATATACTCATTTTGAGTAAGGTCGCTTTCGATAAGAAATTTCACAGAATGCGTCTGTGAGCTTCCTACATTTAATAACACAGAGTTATTAAGTTTTAAAACTCCAGGGCTAACTTGAGTCCATTCTGGGTTAGAACTTGCGGTAAAAATAAGTTGACTAGGATGATTATAAGTAACCTCATATGAATTAGCCTCTACATTTCCTTGGTTAATTACCTTAACATCGAACACAACCATGTCTCCATTACTGTACTGTCTGTTATCTCTTAATTTATTGTAAAGTGCTAAATCAAAAACTGGAACCATTTCAGGGTCTTCATCATCTTCATCCTCTACAATGGATAGATCAATCGTATTATCAGTGCTACTTTCTGCTACACCACCAACATCATTACCATTAATAGTATCAGGTGTTGAATCAATGTCATTAGCTATGGAACCTTGAAAATCTAGGCCAAAACTTATCTCTGCTGTATTTACTAAAAAATCAACATTAGAGAAGTCTAGTAATCTCAATACAATTGTTTCAATATGGCTTTCACCAGGCATCAAATTTACTGATACTAACTTCTTTACAGAAGTTCCATCTACTACCCAGCCCGAATTAAGACTAGCTTCAAACCCAAAGGCTGGTGTTAGGTAATCAATTATCTCAAAAGCTGATGCAGCCACCGTACCTTGGTTGTATACCTCTATGTTAAAAGATACTAGTTCATTGAATCTGGCTTGATTTTCATCACTTCTTGTTTTCATAAGTGCAAGATCAAAATCTGTAGAAGGTTTCAATCCAATATCAAAACTTGAACGCTGTCCAAAACTTGCGTTTATATTAATAGCTGTACTCCCTTCTAAACAACCTGAAGAGATTTCAGAAAAATCAGAATTGATGTTTCCATTAGTGGTGGGTCCTGTAGGAAAAAAGTATGTATTATTTATAGTATAAAAACTCCCTGATGGGTCAAGTAAGTCAGATTTGATTGTTAAGAAATAATTCCCATCTTCTTGTAGAGAAGGTATTTCAGTTGAACTGAATTTATAATACCCTTCTGTGTCAGTGGTTGTCTCTCCTATTAAGTTACAGTTGGTGTCATATAATTCTAATGAAAGGTTTTCGACACCATTTTCTCCAGCATCTTGTCTCCCATTACAATTAGAATCAGCCCATACATAATTTCCTATTTCTATAGGTAAAGGACCACAACCGGCAACTATGTCTCCAAAACCAGTTGCCTTTCCAAAATATCTCGAGATATTCTGATTATACAATTCTTTAGAAGCAATTTTACTTCCATTCATAGTATTATATCTATGTAATCCACCTGAATAAGGTGCATATTCTGGATCGTATACTGCTGATATAACTTGGTTAGTTCCAGGCATTGCGTATACTGAACCTAAAGTAATTTCACTATGAAGAACGGGCTTAGAGATAAAGAAATCATCTCCAAAAAATTCTCCTCCACCTGGGCCTTCTACGTTAGATAATCCGCTTCCTGTGAGTGCTCCAGCAGAACCATTACTTTCAAGTACATAAGTTCCATTGTTATTATATGCTAATAATATGTCACCCCATTGATTATCAAGTCGACTAGATGACTGATTACAGAAACTATGTCCTAGCCTATCTGATAATGCTAGTACCATATCTCCATTGTCAGAAAAGTCAATATCTGTCAACCATTGCATGTGTTCTTTAGTTACAACTTTATTCGAGGCCCAATATCCTTTAGAGAAATCAGAGTTGAATACTGGTGTAAATGTGCCATTATCAACGTTTAACTTGTAAACATGAATAGAAGTATCATCCTCATCTTGTGAAGATTCTCCAGTACATGTTACACCAACATATATACTTCCTTTATAATACTTAAGGGCAAACGCCGAAAAGTCATTAAAAGAGCAACCTGGATTAGGAACAGGAAAAGCCACCGTAGTGGCAGCAGTCGGTGATTGTGTTTCTAATCTTACAATTGTATTGTTATATATATTAGTTACATATAAATATTGTGCTTGATCGTCAAGAACCATAGCCCCGAGACCTATTTTTCCTACCTGATTGCCGTAATCACAATTATCAGAATCTGTAATTGAAAGACTACCTGTAGACTGGCCTAATGCAGATAAACGTGCAAATTCATATGTTGCCCCTCCAGGAGAGGTAGCATATATAGCATCATGCGTATTATTAACAAGTGCAGAGTTCTGTTTTACAAATGCGGCGCTATATAATAAGTCTGATCGATAATCATACGATAGTCCCCATACAGATCCAGTTTCGCCTTGGGTTGCGTAACTGCTCACATTTGTTGAGCCGTCAAAATTATAAGACAATCCAATCAGCGTTTCTTGGCTTGCACTTCCTCCGTTCTGTGTATTTACAAAACAAGTCAGATACACTTCTTGTGTAGCTGAACAGTTGTGAGTACTTTCCAATAACCCCATATTGAGTTGGCAATACGGACTAGAGACAAACTGCACATCGCCTCTATTGGTTGGCGACATAGTCGATAAAAAATTGTCACTTGGCTTATTAAATTGTATCCGATATGATTCACCGTCTGACATTCCAACGATAGTAAATTGTCCACCTTGATCGGTAACTGATCTACCTTTTACTATTCCAGCAGAATTATATGCTATGACAGTTACACCAGATACGCCGGATTCACCTGTAGAATAGATACCATCATTTTGTTGATCTATGTATACGGTACCAGACAAGGTACCAGACGGACATTGACCATAAATAGAATGGCTGAACATAAAAAGAATACAGAATAGCAAGTAACTATTCCAAGCAATAAATGCGTTTAGAAATTTTCTCATTTTGACCTTTTAATAAAGCTCTTAAAAAACTGTAAATAGAATTACTACACCAGTCATGTTATCACGACTAGTGCTTTTTGTACTGTTACTGGGTTATATGTTAAATTCAGTCTAAAATGATAGTTTACTTCATATTAAACTTCCTGCAAATATATAAACAATTACTATACGACCTAATACGTATTACATTATTTTGTAATATAAAATGTTAAGGTTTTCACTATTAAGCAAATAGGAGAGGTTTTTGCCTATTAATCTGGCCGTTATCGGAACGTGACTAAAAATTTAATAAATGAGAATAAGGAATATTGAGTAGCAAGATCTGTCTTATATCAATTGTATTATTGATATGCTTGGATATGTTTATAAAGAAGCCCTAGCTTAAATTTTATCAATAGGACGCAATTATATATATATA